>PNOO01000117.1 GCA_013824905.1 Syntrophus sp. (in: bacteria)
CCTGAAAATAGCGGGCGAGCGGCTCTTTTCCAGACCGGCGCCGTCGGAGATTCAGGGATCGGAGGGCGCCGGTCTGCGTAAGAAAAAGGTCTGGCTCGCCATTTCCGTCTGCACGAGCCTCGCGATGTTGGGATTTTTCAAGTACTTCAATTTCACAATGGAAAACTACAATGTTCTGATTCACTGGTTTGGACTATCCCATCTGCAACTGGAGGCAGTGATTCGCGTCACCTTGCCCCTGGGCATCAGTTTTTATACCTTCCATCTGCTGAGTTACACCATCGATGTCTATCGCGGCCAGGCGAAGGTGCTGCGCAATGTCATCGATTTCGCCTGCTATATCTCCCTTTTCTCCCAGCTCGTGGCCGGCCCCATCATCCGTTTCCGCGAGATTGCCGACCAGATGGCCAATCGGACCCATACGGCGGAGAAATTTGCCCGGGGCGTGGCCTTCGTCAGCCTCGGCCTGGCGAAGAAGGTGCTGCTCGCCAACCCCTGCGGGAAGATCGCCGACGTGGTTTTCGATGCGGGTTCCCGCGGCGTCCTGGACGCCTGGTATGGTCTTGGGGCCTATGCCTTTCAGATCTACTTCGATTTCAGCGCCTATTCCGATATGGCCATTGGCCTCGGGCTGATGCTGGGGTTTGTTTTTCCGAAAAACTTCGATTCCCCTTATCTGTCGCAATCCATCACCGAGTTCTGGCGGCGATGGCACATTTCTCTTTCCACCTGGCTGCGGGATTACCTCTATCTCCCCCTCGGGGGCAACCGGAAAGGGGTGTGGCGCACATACTTCAATCTGGCCGTCGTGATGCTGCTGGGGGGGCTCTGGCATGGGGCGTCCTGGAATTTCGTTATCTGGGGAGGGATCCATGGCGGGATGCTGGTGATAGAACGTGCTCAGGGGAAAAAAGCTTTTTATCGAAGAATGCCCGGACCCTGCCGTATCGCCATGACCTTTTTTATCGTTCTGATCGCCTGGGTTTTCTTCAGGACGCCGGATCTGCCGGCGGCGCTGACCTATCTCGGCAGTCTCTTCGGTCTGGCGACCGTTCAGGCCGGCGCCGGCTTGTTGGGCGGTATTTTGTATCAGCCCTATTATTGGGGGACTTTCAGTCTGGCGGCGGTGATTGTCTGGGGATGTCCGCAGACGTGGGACTGGACGCGGACGATTCCCATGTGGAAGACGGCGCCGATTGCTCTGGCGCTGCTCGTTTCCCTGGCGGTTCTGCTGACGCAGTCCTACAACCCCTTCATCTACTTTATTTTCTGAGCGGGCATCGATGAACGATTGGGAATTTCAAGACCGACGAGAGGAAATGGCAAGAAGAGAGGCGGGGCATACACAAATCCGCCCGTCGCTCTCCCGGGGGCTGATTATTTTCTTTCTTCTCGTCATTCTTTCCGTCCCCCTGGTTCAGCACGTCGCGGAGTTCAGAGATCATACAGCGGGGGAAAGACGTTCCCTTCTGCCCCAGGTCTATAATGTTTTTTCTCTCTTGACTGCGGCGATGACTGCATCCGGAGATTCCGGATCATCCGGCATCCTGTCGCGTGTTTTTTCGGTTAACCGCCATCTTTTGAAGAAGATGAAAGGGTTTGAAGAGGCCCTGGACGATCAATCCGCCATCGGGAAATGGATTCGTCCCAAGATCCAGTATGTCCTGACGGCATGGCTCGGCGCGGGCAATGAGAAAGCCTACTGCGGTGTCCAGCCCTGGCTCTTTTACCGCCCCGGAGTCGATTATCTGTCGGGGCCGCCCTTTCTCCATCCCGTGCAGTTAAAGAAGCGCGCAGCAGGGGTCAGCGAATGGGCCACGCCCATAGAGCCGGATCCGCGGGCGGCGATCCTTGACTTGAAGCAGCAGCTCGCCCGGAGGGAGATAGAGCTGATCATCGTGCCGACGCCGATCAAGGCCATGATTCAACCGGAAAAGCTTTCCCATCGCTATAATGGGCGGCTGACGGAGCTGCAGAATCCCTCCTATGAACGCTTCAAAGAGGAAATGGAACGCGAGGGCGTTCTTGTCTTCGATGCGGCGCCCGTCCTGATGGGGGCGAAGGCAAAGGGAGGTCAAATGCAGTATCTCGCAACCGATACCCATTGGCGTCCCGAGGCCGTGGAGCTGGCGGCGGAAAGGCTGAAGGATTTTATTCGGGAGCATGTTTCCCTTCCCCCTTCGCCTCCGTCCGGCTACCGTGTGGAAAGGTCCGGGATAGCCCAGCTCGGCGATCTGGCCGTGATGCTGGGGCTGCCTGTAAATCAGCGGATCTTTCCCCACGAGAAGGTTTCGATCCGTAAAATCTTTGAGGCCGGAGGGGAACCCTGGCAGCCGCTGGGGACGGCAGATGTGCTCGTCCTCGGCGACAGTTTCAGCAACATCTATTCCCTGGGGGCCATGGGATGGGGTGAAGGGGCCGGCTTCATCGAGCAGCTGAGTTATGCCCTGCAGCGGCCTCTGGATCGCATCACCCGCAACGACAACGGTTCCTATGCCACCCGGGAATTTCTTGCCGGTGAAATGGCAAAAGGGAGGGATCGTCTGGCGGGAAAGCGCCTGGTGATCTATCAGTTTGCCGTTCGGGAACTGGCCGTGGGAAACTGGAAACGGATTGACCTGAGACAGGGGATGCCTGTACAAGTGAAGTACCTGACTCTCCCTCCGGGGGATGAAAGGATCGTCCGGGGAAGGATCGAGGCGGTCTCTGCCGTGCCGAGGCCGGGTACGGTGGCCTACAAGGATCATGTCATGGCGATTCATCTGACGGATCTGGAGACGGACGGCCGCCCCCTGGCCGAGGCGGGTGCGATGGTCTACATGAGAAGCATGACCGATAATATCTGGACGGCGGCGGCGCAGTATCGGCCGGGTGAGTCGGTGACGCTCCGCTTGACGGCCTGGTCCGATGTGGCGGACCGGTATGAAGGGATCAACCGCAGCGAATTGGACGATCCTGCTCTGCAGCTTGTGGAACCTTGCTGGGGCGAGGCGGTGAAAAAATGAGAAGGGGATCCCCTCTGAAGAGAGTACACACGAAGATGAAACGAGAGAGATTTTCTGTACTCCTGGCAGGTATCGGCTTCTGGATTATTGCCGTGACCTCTTTGGCGGCCGAGGCGGAGCCCGTCCGGAAGGTGATCGATCAGTACGCCACACTGGCCCGATCGGCGGAGCAGCAGGGAACCATAACCGTTCCGGGCAAGGAGGGATGGCTCTTCTTCGGTCCGGAACTACGCTTCGTATCGGCAGGACCTTTCTGGGGCCCGGCGGCTGCAAAGGTCAGCAGGGCGACCAAACCCGAATTCGCCGATCCCCTTCTCGCCATCGTCGATTTTCACCGGCAACTCAAGAAGATGGGTGTCGAGCTGCTTATGGTTCCCGTCCCTCCCAAAAGCGTCGTGTATCCCGACTTCCTGTCCGATCAGCTGACGCTTTCCCGTGAAAATCCCCCTGTACGAATCGATACGGAATCACAGGCCTTTTATCAGCTCTTACAGAAAGAAGGGATCCGGGTGCTTGACCTGACCTCCTTCTTTCTGGCCAACCGTTTTCACCGGGAGGGCGCCCCCTTCTGCAAGCAGGATACCCATTGGTCGGGAAACGGCTGTGTCCTGGCCGCCCGGAAGATACGAGAGGAGATTGAAGGCCGACCCTGGCTGAAGGCGATTCCGAAGTCGACCTATCGGTCGGCCTGGAAGTCTCTGCCCATCGCGGGGGATCTCTGGAAGGCTTTGGGTGAGAAGGGCGTTATTCAGGAGATTTTGTCGGTCCGACAGGTGGGCACAGGCAGCGTGGGGGCGCTGACGTCCGTCGCACCCGATCAGAAAAGCCCGGTCATTCTGGTCGGCGACAGCCATAATCTCGTTTTCCATGCAGGAGAGGACATGCTGACCCGTGATGCAGGCCTGCCCGATCAGCTGGCCCTGGAGCTGGGTTTTCCCGTGGATCTGGCCGCCGTGCGGGGCTCCGGCGCCACGCCGGCCCGTGTGAATCTTCTGCGGCGGGCGCAGAGGGACCCCAATTACTGGATGAAGAAAAAGCTCGTCATCTGGTGCTTTGCCTCCCGGGAGTTCACGCAGAGCGACGGCTGGAAGAAAGTGCCCCTGCTGCCCTGACTTAAGAGGACAGACCTTCGGATGAGAAAGATGTAGTTCCCTATGGGCGAAGCCACGCAAAACGATCCGGTCCGGGTGACGAAGGAAAAGCTCACCCTGCCCGTGATCCTGAGAAAATCGCGGACGCTGATCCGCATCCTCTTTAACCTCCCGCGGCGTCTGTTCCTTTTTCTGAAGGAGGGGCTGCCGTACAGAGGCCGGAAGATTCTGCGGGATCTGTTCTCTTTTTTCAAGGCGCTGATGCGCAGAGGCCTGAAGGTCTTGCGGATCATCCATCAGGAGGGATGGCTGGGTCTGTGGTACTCCTTCGAGGAGCGCTTTCATCTGGCGGACCTTGAGATCTACGAGCTTTGGCAGAGAAGACATCGTTTGACGTCCAGGGAGCGCAATCGGATCAAAAAAGAGATAAAAAAACTCCCTCAGCGGCCGCTCATTTCCATTCTGCTGCCGGTATATAATACCGATGAGATCTGGCTGAGAAGATGCCTGGATTCGGTTCTGGTCCAGCTTTACCCCCACTGGGAGCTCTGTATTGCCGATGATGCCTCTACGGCAAAACATATTCGCCGACTCCTGGAGAAATACCGGGCCAGGGACAGGCGTATACGGGTGGTGTTCAGGGAGGTCAACGGCCATATCTCGGCGGCGTCCAATTCAGCCCTTGCCCTGGCTACCGGCGACTATATCGCGCTCCTGGATCATGACGATGAACTGACCCCCGATGCCCTGTACGAGGTCGCCTCTCTCGTCAACCGCCGACCCGAAGTGGATATGATATACAGTGACGAAGACAAGATCGATACGCAGGGCAGGAGGCATTCCCCGTTTTTCAAGCCGGACTGGTCGCCCGATACCTTCCTCTCCCTCATGTATACCTGTCACCTGGGAGTGTACCGGACTGCCCTGGTCCGTCGGATCGGCGGATTCCGGGAGGGGTTTGAAGGGAGTCAGGACTATGATTTGGTGCTCCGCCTGACCGAGCATACGGAAAGGATCTGCCATATTCCCAGGGTGCTCTACCACTGGCGTTCCATACCGGCATCAAGCGCGGCGAATTTTCAGACAAAGGGTTATGCCCAGGATGCGGGACTCCGGGCCATCGGGGAAGCCCTGCAGCGACGGGGAGAGGAGGCTTTCGTGGAGCCTGTCGCAGGGGTGTCCGGACGCTACCGAGTACGGTACCACCTCCAGAGCCGGCCGCAGGTTTCGATCGTCATACCCACCCGTGACCTCTCCGCATTTCTCGAAACCTGCCTGAAATCCATTTTCGAAAAGACCGACTATGACCATTTTGAGGTCATCGTTGTCGATAACGACAGTCGGGAACCCGAGACCCTGGACCTGTTCCGCCGGTGGAAAGAGAAGGAGCCCTCCCGCTTCCGTGTCGCACCTCTGCCGATTTCCTTCAACTTTCCCGCCCTGATCAATGAGGGAGTTCGGAACGCCGAGGGGGATCTGGTCCTTTTGCTCAACAATGACATTGAAGTGGTTTCAGCGGATTGGCTTTCCGAAATGGCCGCCCAGGCGCTGCGTCCCAGGATCGGCGCCGTGGGCGTGAAGCTGCTCTACCCCGATGATACGGTTCAGCATGGCGGCGTCGTGCTGGGCATAGGCGGAATCGCCGGCCATAGCCATAAATACTCCGCGAAAGATCGGCCCGGTTATTTCGATCGATTGTTGATCACGGCAAACTGCGCCGCCGTAACCGCTGCCTGCCTTATGGTGAAAAGGTCACGCTTTCAGGAGGTGGGCGGATTTGACGAAGCCCTGCCCGTGGCGTTCAACGATGTCGATTTCTGCATCAAACTGCTGAAAGCCGGTTATTATAACCTCTGTCTTTCCCATCTGAGGCTTTACCATCATGAATCGCAGACACGGGGCCCCGAGGATACGGTGGAAAAACAGATCCGCTTTCGGGGCGAGATCGATCTGATGAAAGAACGCTGGGGGGGCCTCTTAAAAAACGATCCTTTCTACAGCCCCCACCTCACAAGAGACATTGAAGATTTTTCCATCTGTGTGGATCCGACATGAAGAATCAACTGAAAAATCCCCATTTTTATCTGATGCTCCTTGGCGATGCCTGTCTGTTCGCAGTGGCGTTGACCTTCGCCTATCTCTTCCGGTTTGAATTCTCATTGGATGCCTTTTATATCCGACAGCTCAAGCAGATTCTGATCTTGGTGCTGCCGCTGAAGCTGTGCACCTTCTTCCTGTTCGATCTCTATAAGGGGATGTGGCGATACACGAGCACAAGAGATTTCTGGCGACTGCTGCAGGCTTCGTTAACCACGACGCTCATGATGCTGGCGTTCTTTTTTGTTTTTTACCGGTTTGAGGGGGGGTATTCCCGGGCCGTCTTCGTGATGGACGGCGGCTTGACCTTCCTTCTGACCGGCGGTCTGCGCATGGTGATCAGGACCCTCTATCTGAGAAAAGACCGGAATGGGCAGGCGGTCTACATTCCAACCGCCCAGCGCAAACGCATTCTCATCATCGGCGCAGGATCCGCCGGAGAGAAGATTTTACGGGAAATCATCGAAAACGATCACCTTCCCTATTCCGTGATCGGCTTTATCGATGACGACCAGAAAAAGTACGGCCGGTCGATACACGGCATTCCAGTTCTGGGATCGCTCAATGGATTGGCCAAGATAGTCGAAGACGAGAAGATCAAGGAGATCCTGATCGCCACCCCTTCCGCCACGGGGGATCAGATACGGCGGATTGTCGAGACCTGCAAAGTCTGCCAGGTCGCCTACAAGACTTTGCCGGGAATGGGCGAGATCATCGATGGTCGGGTCAGCCTCAAGGCCTTGAGAGACGTCAATTATGAAGACCTCCTGGGACGTTCGCCCGTGCAGCTCGATATGGAGGAAATCCTGGGCTATCTCGATAATAAAACGGTCTTGGTCACAGGCTGCGGCGGATCGATCGGGGCTGAGCTGTGTCGTCAGATTGTTCGTTTCCAACCAAAAAACCTGATTCTGCTCGATGCAAACGAGTCGAATCTCTTTCATATCGAGTTAGAACTGCGCAACAAACTGCGTTATGATCGATACCGGGCTATACTGGGCCGTGTCCAGGATGAAAGGCTCATGATGTCCGTCTTTAATAAGTACCGTCCCGAGGTGGTTTTTCATGCGGCGGCTTACAAGCATGTGCCTATGCTGGAAAAAAATCCCTGGGAAGCGGTGTTCAATAATATCGCCGGCAGTCGTGTCATCATGGAAATGGCGCTAAAACATCAAGCGGAAAGATTTGTCCTTGTTTCTACAGATAAGGCCGTCCGACCGACGAATGTCATGGGGGCAAGCAAACGGGTGACGGAACTGCTCCTGCAGACTTTTCAGGACGGCGGCACCCGCTTCATGGCAGTCAGGTTCGGCAATGTGGTCGGATCCTCGGGATCCGTCATTCCCGTATTTAGGAATCAGATCGAACAGGGGGGGCCTGTAACGGTGACCCATCCCGAGGTCAGACGGTTTTTTATGACCATTCCCGAGGCCGCCCAGCTGATTCTGCAGGCCGGGGCGCTTGGGCAGGGTGGGG
>PNOO01000118.1 GCA_013824905.1 Syntrophus sp. (in: bacteria)
CAGAGGTGACGACCTCTTCCCAAACATTGCCGAATTTGATCTTTGCCATATCATTCTCCTTTTATGTATGAAGCAAGGCCGGAAACCCCGGCCCGTCATGTTGCGAGGTCATCCGACCCCGGTGAAACCGATTGTTTATTATCTACTGTCGCGCTGCTGGCGGAAGACGGCAATCGCCCCCGTCCTGTTCATCTCCTCCACGCCGAAAGGCTCGAAGTAATGGAGGATCGCGGCGGTCTTGTCCTTGTTTGCCGAGATCTCCATGATCAGAGAGTCCTCGTGCATCGCGATCACCCGGCAGCCGAAGATATCGATCGCCCGGAGGATCTCCTTGCGGTTCTCCTCCTTGAGGCGGAGGCTGATGAGCATCAGTTCCCGCTGGACGGAGGGAGCCCCCGTAAAATCCGTCACGGAGATCACGTCGACGAGCTTGTCCAGTTGTTTCTTGATCTTTTCCGTGAAATCGCTCTCCGCCCGGCTGGTGAGAGTGATTCGGGAGATTTCCGGGTTCGTCGTTTCGGCGACGCAGAGGCTCCGGATGTTGTACCCCCGACTGCTGAAGACGCCGGCGATCCGGGAGAGCACCCCCGGCTGGTTGTTGACGAGCAGCGAAATCGTATGTTCTTCAATGGCCATATTCCGTTATCCTTTCATTCCAGTGTTCGGTACGGATTGGGGCGACGGTCTTCATCGGGGCTCAGGATTTTGTTTCGACCATGATCATCCTCGCTACGCTGCCGGGAAAAAAATCGCGCTAAAGCACTCAGACAGTTTTCCCGGCGGCCGCTTCGCTGCGGTGCCATGGTGCCCGAAACAATCTCCAAATCGCCCCTTCCGAAGACCATCTCCCCAATCCTCTCTTGTCGGCGTGGCATCATCTGCGCTTTCGAGCAGCTACCGGCGATGAGACAATTTTCCCGTGACAGATGACCTACCCTGAGCCGGTCAATGAGCGCATGATCGAAAAAGGATCCTGAGCCCCGGCGGAGATACATTTCCGCAATCCTCTACTTTCCGCAGATCATCTCCACATTCGAGCAGCCCGGGGGAATGATCGGGTAGACGTAGTTGTCCGGATCCACCATCGCCTCGAGCATGTAAGGGCCGGCGGCGCCGCTCATCCTGGCGATCGCCTCCGCCGGGTCCTCGTCCACGGCGATCCGCTCCGCTGGGATGCCGAACCCCTTGGCCACCGCGACCAGATCGACCTTATCGCCGAGGTCGCTCGTCGTGAAGCGGGCGTCATACCAGAGGTCCTGCATCTGCCGGATCATCCCCAGGTGGCCGTTGTTGATGACGACGATCTTGATCGGCAGACGATAATAGCTGATCGTTGCCAGCTCCTGGATGTTCATGTAGAAGCCCCCGTCGCCGCAGATGACGACCACATCCCTATCGGGGGCGCCCACCTTGGCGCCGATGGCGGCCGGAACGGAGAAGCCCATCGTTCCCATTCCGCCGCTTGTCAGCAGGCTCCGGGGAGAGTGGGTCTTCCAAGTGCGGACCGTCCAGATCTGGTTGAGGCCCACGTCCGGGACGACGATCGTCTCTCTGGGCATGGCATCCTGGATATTCCGGATGAGGGTTCCCGCCTGGCCGCACCCGCCGTCGATCAGCTTTTCCTCCTGGGCCTGTCGCTCCATCCTGATTCGCTCCAGCCATGCGTCTCGGTTTTGGGGAACGATCAGGGGGATCAGCTCCGTAAGCGCCTCCTGGATATCTCCCACGAAGGGGAGGTCCACATTGATATTCTTCCCGATCGAGGTGGGGTCGATGTCGATCTGGGCGATGGTCGCCAGCGGGGCGAATTCCTCTATAACGGAGGTGCTCCGCTCCGTAAAGCGGGCGCCGAGGGCGAGGATGAAATCGGAATCGTGGATGATCCGGTTGGCCAGCTCGTTGCCGTGCGTGCCGATGAAGCCAAGATTGAAGCCGTTCGCGGAGGAGACCGAGCCGATCCCCATCATCGTGGTGACGAAGGGGAGCTGACCCTGCTGCACGAGATCGCTCATCTGGACGCATGCATCGCCCAGCTTGACTCCGCCCCCGATGATCAAAACCGGTCGTTCGCTCCGGTTCAGGGCCTGGGCGATCCGCTCCAGCTGCTCCCGGTTCTCGATCCTTTTCGGCGTCGCCGCCGGTGATTTTTTCGGCTGCAAACTGCAACAGGCGCTGAGAATGTCCTTCGGGATGTCGACCAGAACAGGGCCGGTCCGGCCGGTGCTGGCTAGCTGGAAGGCCTGGCGGATGGAAGAGCCAAGCTGATTCACGTCCCGCACCATGAAACTGTGTTTCGTGATGGGCATCGTGATCCCGATGATGTCCGTTTCCTGGAAGGCGTCCCTGCCCCAGAGGTCGCTGTTGACCTGGGCAGTGATGGCGACCAGGGGCGTCGAATCCATGTAGGCGGTGGCGATCCCCGTCACCAGGTTCGTTGCACCCGGACCCGACGTGGTAAGGCAGACCCCTACCTTGCCCGTCGCCCGGGCGTAGCCGTCGGCGGCATGGGCCGCCGCTTGCTCGTGGCGCATGAGGTAGTGCCTGATAGGGCTGTCGGCCATGCGGTCGTTGAGAGGGAGGGTGTTGGCGCCGGGATAGCCGAAGATCACATCCACCCCTTCCTCCACGAGGGTTTTCAAAACGACGTCCGCACCGATGAGTTCCATGTGTTGCTCCTTTCCGAAATAAAAAAGCCGCCGATTCTCCCGAACCGCGGCTTTTTAAGCAAACAAAAAAGCCGCGGCCTTGCGGGGCTCGCGGCTCGCATCCTTGTTTGGTCAATCCATCAAAGACGCAACGCAGCAGCCCCGGTGCGTACGAGTACTACGACGCCAAGTACGAGAAACAGGCTGCTGGACAACGACTGATGGATCATAAAATGCCCTTCCATTTCCAAATTAGGGAATTCTTCTACATCAAACAGGAGACGTTGTCAAGACGAATTTTTTACAGATGAGCCAACGCCTCCAGAGTCAACCCGCTTGCATTCCCAGGATCAACCGCCGGTCGCCGCTTTCTGAGCCGATTTCTTTTTTTGTTCCAAGACCTCGATTTTGGCGCTTCTTGTGAGGATTTGTTTTGCTTTTTCATAATGAGGATAATCGATCATTCTTCCATCCAGTGCTGCCGAAGCCCTGCCCGCTGCAAGGCTTTGTTCGAAAGCATCGATAAGCTTACGTGAATATTCGATCGCCTCTTGAGTGGGAGAAAAACACTTATTTAATATTTCCACATTACCCGGATGTATGCAGCTGGATCCAAGGAATCCGTGTTTATAGGAAAGCAGGGCCATTTTCTCGAAGCCGGCGGTGTCGTTGAATCCGGCCATACTGCCTAATAAGTTCAACGGCAGTTTCCCATAAGCTCGGGCGACAAACACGATCTGCATTCTCGGAATCAACCACCCATGATAGGTGGCCTCCGACAGTTCCATTCCCGTATTCGTTGCGAAATCCTCAGTGCCAAGAGAAAGAGAATCGATCCGCTCACTGGCACCGGTAATCTCTTGCACGTTGAGATACCCTTTGAGCGTTTCGGCAATGACCGAGATTTTTACATGACTGTGAGGAATTCCCCTTTTTTTTTCCAGTTCGGAGAGGAACTCGTCAAGCGCCCTCACCTGTGCACCCGTTTCTACCTTCGGGAAAAAAATACCGTCCAATCCCGGCCAGACCGATGCCTCGACATCACCCCTCAGCAGCTCATTCGTATGATTGACCCTCACCAAGACGTCGCTCCCGCCCCTGCCCACCAGGGGGATAGCCTCTTTCAGGACGGTTCTTGTCGCCACTTTCTCCGATACGGGAACACTGTCCTCCAAGTCAAGGACAACGGCATCGGCATTCCGCAAGTGGGCTTTCTCGACATACTTTCTCTCGTTTGCCGGCATGATTAATCTCGATCGTCTGATCAAATTCTGTGCATAATCGAATCCCATGAATCATTCCTCCCGGTTGCTTTTTATAATAGACTTTTTGGGCGTTCTCTATCTGAAGTGACGTGAAAAGGCAACCTAATTAATCTATTTGACATAATGCATTTGCATAGGTATACAAATCCCCTACACTCCCCGGGGGCGTAACCTGCAAACCCCGCCCTGTGGGTGATGTGCTTCACACGCGGTCTGCGACACTCCGATCTATGCGTACCTATAGACAGTGAGTGCCTTCAAGGGTGGAACTGAAAACAAACTTCAATCACTTAAAGGAGGTCAACATGAAAAGCAGCATGCGCAACATCCGGATCATCGTCCTGGCGCTCCTCGCGGTCTCGGCCGTGGCTCTGGCCGCCGATCCCGCGGGGGCCGCTTCCTTCACGCCCAACAGGCCCATCGAATTCGTCATCTTCGCCTCACCGGGGGGAGGCAGCAGCATATTTGCCGAGACCGTGGGGGGCATCATGGAAAAGGAGAAGCTGGTGCCGGTGGCCGTACCAAGGGTATACAAGCCCGGCGGCAGCCAGGCTGTCGGCATGGCCTACCTGCATGAGAAGAAAGGAACTCCCTTTTACTTAGGCAGCACCTCCAACTCCTACGTCCTGGCCGGCCTGACGGGCGCCTCCAAGACCATTTCACACAAGGACTTCACAGACATCGCCATTCTGGCCTTCGACGAGATGGTGTTGATCGCGCGGCAGGAATCCCCCTACAAAAGCTTCAAGGATTTGATCGCAGCGGCCAAAGGTAAGCCGAAAAGCATCAAATGGGGCGGGTCCAATGTGGGCGGTTCCGACTCCATCCTGGCGGCCATGATCGGCAAGGCCACCGGTGTTCAATTCAATTACATCGCTTTCCAAGGGGGTGGTGAGGTGAACGCGGCGCTCCTGGGAGGCCATATCGACATCGCCAGCGCCAACCCGACCGAGGTCATGCCCCAGTTCGAGGGGAAGACGATGCGGGCCTTGGCCCTTGCTGCAGATGAACGGCTGTCGGGTCTCAAGGATGTTCCCACACTGAAAGAGTTGGGCATCAATGTGACCTTCAGCACCTTCCGCGGGATCAACGCCCCGCCGGGCATTTCTCCTGAAGCCGTGGCCTACTACCAGCAGGTGGCCAAGAAGGTCATGGAGACCGCCGCCTTCAAGAAGTACATCGCTGACAACTTCATGACCGCGAAGTTCATGGACGGCGCCCAGACGCGCAAGTTTTACGACTCATTTGCGGATCGCACGGGCGACATCCTGCGCGAGCTTGGTGTGGTCAAGAAGTAGTTTTACTATCTGCAACTCAGTGTACAGCCGGGACCCGTCGTGAATGACACGGCGGGTCCCGGCAGAGGCAAGGTAAAGGAGATTCCGACATGAAACGGGCCGAGCAAGTCTTGGGGGTGGTGCTGTTGCTGTTTGCGATCTATATCGGGCGTGAGTCCAGCCTGATCGAGTCTGGGGCCGAGTTCGGTATGGGGCCGGGCTTTATGCCCCTCTGGCTCGCGGTGGGCCTCGGGATCACATCTGCGGCCCTGCTGGTTAGGGCCGTTGTGATTCCCGCCCGTCTCTTCGATCCGGCGTTTTTCGCCGACCGCGCGGGGGGGGTACGGGTAATCTCGCTGTTGGCCAGTTATCTCCTCGCCATCCTTCTCATGAAACCGTTGGGGATGCCTCTCTCACTAGCCATCCTCACCGCCGCCACCATGCCGGTCTTCGGCTCACGGAACTGGAAAGCGATCGCCCTGACCGCGATCCTCACCCTGTTCGGCGTGTACCTGGTCTTCGGACGTTGGCTCGGCGTCCCGCTGCCCATGGGTGTTCTGGAAGAGATCCTGCCAATCTACTGAGGAGTCGTCTATGGAAGCACTGCAACAATTGATGATGGGTTTTTCCGTCGCCGTCACGCCGGTGAATCTCTTATATTGTCTCCTGGGAACGATCGCCGGGACGATCATCGGGGCGCTCCCGGGCATCGGCCCCTCGGCCGGGATCTCCATTCTGCTGCCGCTTACCTTCGGGGTCAATCCCACCTCCGCCATGATCATGATGGCCGGGATCTACTGCGGGGCGATGTATGGGGGCACCATCACCTCGGTCCTCATCAACGTCCCAGGCGAGGCCTCATCCGTGATGACCACCCTGGACGGTTACCAGATGGCGTTGCAGGGCCGGGCGGGGGCGGCCCTCGGCATCGCGGCCATCGGCTCTTTCATCGCCGGAACGGTCAGCGTCGTCCTTCTCATGCTGGTGGCGGTTCCACTGGTGAAGGTCGCCCTCTCTTTCGGCCCGCCGGAGTACTTTGCCCTCATGCTTATGGGTCTCACCACCATCTCGGGACTCGCCGGCGGTTCGGCGTTGAAGGCCTTCCTGGTTACCTTCCTTGGCCTCCTGGTTTCCACCTCCGGGATGGATGCCTTCTCCGGCCATCCGCGCCTTACCTTCGACTTCACGGAGCTCCTAGATGGCGTCAATTTCCTGGTGGTCGCCGTGGGGCTCTTCGGGATTGGAGAGGTACTCTATACGGCCGAGAAGACCCTGAAACTGGAGTTCGTCACGACCACGATCAAGAACGTCTGGCCGACACGGGAGGACTGGCGACTCTCCTGGATGCCGATCACTCGCGGCACCTTCATCGGTTTCATTGTCGGGGTTCTCCCGGGCGCCGGGGGGACCATCGCCTCATTTTTGAGTTATGCGACCGAAAAGAAGTTTTCCCGGCATCCGGAGCGGTTCGGAAAGGGGGCGATCGAGGGGGTGGCAGGGCCGGAGTCGGCCAACAACTCCTCCACCGGCGGCGCCATGGTACCGTTGCTTACGCTGGGGATCCCGGGTTCCGGGACCACCGCCATCATGCTGGGGGCCCTGATGATGTTCGGACTGCAACCGGGACCTCTCCTTTTCCAGAAGAACCCGGACTTTGTCTGGGGCGTCATCGCCAGCATGTACATCGGCAATGTCATGCTTCTCATCATGAACATCGGCTGTATCCCTCTCTTCGTCAAGATTCTCAAGATCCCCAACTCCCTGCTGATGCCCCTGATCATTGTCTTCTCAACGGTCGGTGTGTACGCGGTCGACAACAGCCTCTTCGACGTCGGGCTGCTGTATGTATTCAGCATTGTGGGGTACCTGATGAGGAAATTCGACTTGCCCCCCGCCCCCTTGGTCCTCTCGGTGGTCCTGGGCCCCATGGTGGAACGGGCTCTGCGCCAGTCGCTCACCATGTCGCTGGGAAGCTATGATATTTTCTACACCCGGCCGATCACTCTCGGCTTGCTGCTCATGGCTTTTGCCGTGATCCTCTGGCCTCTGATCGGGTGGATCCGGCAACGGCGCCGCACCGGGACAGCCGGATCATAGACTGCCTGTGAGTTTAACCGGAGGCATCTGATGGAGGCTGGAAAATTTGACCTGAAGACGCTTGTCCGCAGGTCCAAGCTTTATGTTCCCGCTAATCGGGAAAAATTCCTGGCAAAGGCATGGACGCGGGGCGCGGATTGCATCATTCTGGATCTTGAAGATGCCGTGGCGCCGGGGGATAAAGCCTCCGCCCGGAAGCGGGTCAAAGACGATATCCCGATCGTCGTCAA
>PNOO01000119.1 GCA_013824905.1 Syntrophus sp. (in: bacteria)
ATCCCTGAATTTAGTCAAAGTGAATTTTGGTTTGGGATTGATTGTGTTACTATTAAGCGGAATTATGTCTGTTCTAAATTAAGAAATGTATAGAAGCCTCGCAAAAGGCATTCCAGCGGACGGGTCCTTGTTTGATTTCTCAATGATGGATTCCACGCCGTTGCGGATTACAAGCAGTTTTCATGTCCGGCGCTTTGCATCGGGCCATAAAGCACCTGATGTTCCGATGCATCTTTCATCGGTAATCTCTCGAAATGGGTGCTGATGTGTTTTAGAAACGGTTAATGTTCGTGCCTGTGATACGAGTCCGGCCAGTGGGGATGAACATGATTTTCTTCAAGGTGCTTGTGTTCGTGAACATGCGCCTCACGAGGTGATGCAGGAACGCGGTTATTAACGCGATCATCCGTGGAATTGGATTGCGCTAATGAACCTATTGATTTATAGTCAAAACGTCCATCCTCTCGGGAGAGCATCCGGGATGTTCTGTTTCGCAAAGGCCCTGCGATCCGGTGTGAGTTATTGCCATGCATGTTCACAGGAAATTGATCATAAGGCTGCTTTTGGTCTGGATTTTCCTGTCCGTCCTGATCGGCGCAGCGGTGTTCTTTCTGGAAATGAGGAAGATCGACGCCTATGTCGCCGCGCTGGCCTTGGAGGAATCCCGTGATTTCGAGAGGGCCCATGGTAGATTTCTAAATAATCCTGATCAACTACATCTTGAACGCCTCCGGGAGGAAACCCGGGAGCACATCAAAGATGAACATTTCATCGCCGTCAAGCTCTATAACCGGGACCGAGAACTGATCGCCGAGGCGAACCATCCTGCCGTGCGGCTGATCGAAGAAAAAATCAGCAGGCACCGCCTCGATATCACCCTGATAGATGACGTTCATTTCCGGAAGTTCTTCGGCAGCGGCGGTCAGATCTTCGTCATGGTCCAGATACCCCTGAAGACAACCGGCCAGGAGACCGCAGGCTATTTCGAGGGGGTCTATAAGGCGGCCCCCCGGACAATGGCGGAGATCAAAAACCGTATCCTTCTCTCCCTCCTGCAGGTCGTGGTGATCATCTTCTTCACGGCGCTGGTGATTTACCCGATTGTACTGTCTCTGAACAGAGGGCTGATCAGACTGACCGGTGATCTCTTTCATGCCAACATCGGGATGCTCAAGGTCCTGGGCGGCGCCATCGCCAAGCGGGACAGCGACACGAACATCCACAATTACCGTGTGACGATCTACGCCGTCCGTCTCGCAGAAGCCGCTGGTTTGCAGAGGGAGTATATCGTCTGCCTCATCAAGGGTTCGTTCCTCCATGACGTCGGGAAGATTGCGATCAGCGACCGGATTCTCCTCAAGCCGGGGAAACTCACGGATGAGGAGATGGCGATCATGAAGACCCATGTGCGCCATGGCGTCGACATCGTTGGGCATTACGACTGGCTGAAGGATGCCGCGGATGTCGTCCGGTATCATCATGAGAAATTCGACGGCAGCGGTTATGAAGTCGGTCTTAAGGGACACGATATTCCAATCAATGCCAGGATCTTCGCCGTGGCCGATGTCTTCGACGCCTTGACCTCCCGGCGTCCTTACAAAGAACCGATTGCATTGGAGACGGCCATGCGGATCCTGATGGAAAGCCGCGGCAGCCACTTCGATCCGATGCTGATCGATGTCTTTGCCCGAATCGCCGACTCGCTCTACAAAGAAATCAGTGGGGCTGATGATAAGCTCCTCGAAAACAGACTGGACGGGCTCATCGATCGGTATTTTCCCACTGGCCATCAGAAGAGAGCACCCGGCTGAAGTGCTGGGAGTTCATGAAGTGCGGCCGGGCGATCCGCAGTGCGAAAGTGCAGGAGTTGAGGGCCTGACCAGTCTATTCGGACCACGGCAAACATTGCGCCCGCGTCGTCGGGACGCTCTGTAGAGGTGAAGTGTAGAGATCTTTTGCCCGGAAGTTCGGAACCTGCAGGAAATGCCGTTTATACAGGAGCAGACATTATGACAGAATATTCAGAAAGCAGTCGGGGGATCTGTAACGAAAAAATTCCTTGACAAAGCGCTTTTGATATATTATCTACTATTCAAATGGACATTGTGGGGAATAGTGCTTCGGCATAATTAAAATTCAATAGGAGTTATAGAGAACAGACAATGGGAAAAAGAGCAGAATCTCCCTTATCACAGCAAGCCGGTAACAATATCATTGCAGAATTCGTCTGTCGCACTGCGATAATATGCTGTTCCAGAGATCTGTGTTTCCTTCGGGAAGGGGGATATCCGCTAATGTAGCCTGCCGGTGAATGAAGGCATAAAAGGAAAACCCACTACCTGGAAATCGGTCTGTTTAGGATGGTGGGTTTTTTATTTGGCGAAGCGTAGGTTGATCATGAAGGAGAAAAAGATGCATCTTACTGTAAACGGCAAAAACACGGTTATCGCCGATAAAGAGTCACTCTCCATTCCCGGACTTCTGGATGAATTGAACGTGGAAGATCCTTTATACGTAACGGTTGAGCTCAACGGCGACATCATGGAACGGATAAACTTCGACAATATTGTTGTCAGGGACGGGGATGAGATCGAATTCCTCTATTTCATGGGCGGAGGGAGAGGGTAATGCTGACGGAAGAACAGATCGAAAGGTACCAGCGTCACATCGCCTTGAAGGAGGTCGGCGGTAAAGGGCAGCGGAAACTTCTGGACGGCCGGGTGCTGATTATCGGTGCGGGCGGCCTGGGCGCACCCGCCGCCCTTTATCTGGCGGCGGCCGGGGTCGGTACGATCGGCCTTGTCGATGCCGATACCGTGGATCTCACCAATCTTCAGCGGCAAGTGATCCATTTTACCCCAGATATCGGTAAGGCGAAGGTGATTTCTGCAAGGGAAAAAATGGCGGCCATCAACCCGGGAATCGAGGTCAATACCTATGAGGAGTGGGCCCATGCAGGCAATATCATGGGGATTATAATAGGCTACGATTTCGTGATCGACGGCACGGACAATTTTGCCGCCAAGTTTCTTATCAACGATGCCTGTGTCCTGGCCGGGATACCTTATTCCCACGCGGGAATACTCCGGTTCGACGGGCAGACGATCACCGTCAAGCCAGGCGAATCCGCCTGCTATCGCTGTATCTTTCCCGGTCCGCCGCCAAAGGATGCCATTCCCACGTGCTCCCAGACCGGGGTGATCGGTGTTTTGCCAGGCGTGCTTGGCATCATCCAGGCCACCGAAGCGATCAAGTTTCTCCTGGGAAAGGGGGAGCTGTTGACAGGGAGAATGCTAATCTACAATGCACTGGAGATGGATTTCAATGAAGTTCGGATCAACAGAGATCCGAAATGTCCGATCTGCGGAGAAACGCCATCCATATTGGAACTCAAGGATGAGGTTGATGCGGTTACGCACTGTGATTTGGGGAAGAAATGAGCATGCTGCAGATGCCCAGGTCTATTTATGAACGGATCATCGGTCAGGCGCGCGAAGGCGTTCCTTTTGAGATCTGCGGGATTCTCGGCGGGAAGAATGGTGTCGTCTCGTCGATCTATCCCATGACCAATACCGACGCCAGCGGCGATCATTTTCAGATGGAGCCGCGCGAGCAGTTTTCAGTGGCCAAGGAGCTGCGATCTCAGCAGTTGGAAATGCTGGCCGTCTATCACTCGCATCCGGCGACACCCGCCAGACCTTCGGACGAGGATATCCGGCTCGCATTGACGCCCAACATCTCATATGTGATCGTTTCGCTGGCTGATCCGTTTGCACCGGAAGTCCGCTCTTTCAAAATTTCCGGGGGAAAGGTCGGTTCCGAGGAGCTGATCATCGTCAATGACTGAATATTCTTTAACAAGGGGAGGCAGCTATGGCTGAACAAACGGAAAAGTCCCATATCGATTTAAATCAACTCAAGGCGGGCGGTTTTATCAAGGAGCTCGGGAAAGACCTGTTTTCCGTCCGGCTGAGGGTGCCCGGCGGAAGAATAGCCGTCTCCCGTCTAAAAAAAATTGTTGAGGTGGCGGAGAAATACGGGGGAGATTTCATCCATCTTTCCGTGCGGCAATCGATTGAGCTGGTCCATGTGGACTTCAAGCATATCAATGATGTGGCCGAAGAGCTGGGAATGGTCCGACAGAAGATCGCCTCCTGCGGCGCCCGTGTACGTGTGCCGGTCGCCTGCGGCGGCTGCGAATACAATCCCAAAGGATTGATGGATACGCAAAAATCGGCGCTCGAAATCGATGCCCAACTGTTCGGCATCGAAACCGGTCATCACAAATTCAAGGTCGCCTTCGCCGGTTGCCCTTCCGATTGCCCCAAATCGGCGACTAACGATGTAGGTTTCCAGGGGGCCGTACTGCCGGCACTGGATCGGGAGGCCTGCATCGGTTGTGGATTGTGCGTCAAGGCGTGCACGGTCGGCGCCATCAACATAGGAAAGGATGACAAACCGGTCTTCGCCCCGGAGCGATGCATCTATTGCGGCGACTGTATCAAAGTCTGTCCGAGTGAGGCGTGGAAAGCGGAAAAAAGCGGATACACGGTTCGTATCGGCGGCAAGTGGGGCAGAAATCCGCTGGTGGGGACGCTTTTTGCAACCTTTCTGCCTGAGGAAAAGGTCGTGGATTTCATCGCTGCGGTCCTGGCGTGGTACCGGGAAAATGCGAAAGGGCTGGGGAGGGTCAGACTGGGCGACGTCATCATCAGGATAGGGACCGACAGCCTGCTTCGCGACCTGAGAAACAAATTTCCAGAGTACGTTGTGGATACAACGATACCCCTGCAGGTGATCGATACCCAGATTGGAAAGCGGCCCTTAGCCGTGGGTAGATTCCCTCGTGTGGCGTCGGGGGATAACTTCCCCAAAATGATGGTAGTGCAGATTCAGGAGAAAGGAAGGTGATTTATGTACACGGTGGATTTGCGGGGCGTCTGTTGTCCCGCCAATTTCGTCAGGGCGAAACTGGCGCTCGATGAATTTGAGACGGGAGAGAGTGTACGGATTCTGCTCGACGACGGTGAAACGGTCAAGAATGTCCCACGGAGTCTCAAAGCGGAGGGGCATCAGCTGCTCTCTTTGAAAAAAACGCCGGAGGGGTATTTCATCCTTGATCTGAAAAAGGGAGAGGATTGAAAAAGCGGAACAGGGAAAATTTTTTACATGAATACTCTACTATTATAATGGTAATAGTGGATTATACAAAATCGATTGAGGAAGGAGGTTTTTTATGAGTGCAAGCAAAGAAAATCATTGGAGGGAACTGTGGAAAACGGAGGATTGGCTTGCAGTCTGGGTAGGATTTATCATTATCATCCTGATTCTATCCGGCCTGAGCTTGAAAATGCCCTCGTTCCGCTGGACGACAGGAGGAGAACTGGCAAGCTTCATTTCCAAAACGACTCCGGCCCTGGACAAGCTTATCGTGACTGCCGAAGAAAAGGGGGAAAAGGCGCTTGCGGATCAGGCCGTTGCGGTGAAGGTTGCTTTTGACGACAAGGACCGTATAGCCATCGGCGACGCCGTCAAGAGTCTGGCCGGAATAAAAGATATCAAGGACGAGGCCCTCAAAAAAAAGGTCGCGGCCCTGAGCAAGAGCATCACAATCCAAGTGGAGGCCCTCCCCGGCAAGGTTTTTTCGGGAGGGAACATCAGGCAGGCCGTTTTCATCGGCCTCTTGTATCTTCTCGTCTCCTTGATCGCCTTTGCTCTGATGGGCGAACCGACCCTAAAGGCTATCGGCGGGCTTATCTTCGTTTTCATCCTGACCTGGGGCGCCCTGTTGATTGCCGGTAACTATACGATCAACTATTACGGTCTGGAATACGTCCTTTGGTGCCTGATCATCGGTCTGTTGATCAGCAATATCATAGGAATACCCGCATGGCTGAAACCTGCGATCAGGACTGAATTTTATATCAAGACAGGTCTTGTGATTCTCGGTACGGGTATTCTCATCGGCGAAATTCTCACAGCGGGCGCCTACGGCATCGGCCAGGCCCTCCTGGTGGTGGGAGTCGTCTGGTACGTCTGCTACTGGCTTGCCGTGAAGATGAAAGTCGACGAGAAGTTTGCGGCCGTCCTTTCCAGTTCCGTATCGATATGCGGCGTCTCGGCAGCCATCGCCATATCCGCAGCAATCAAAGGCGATCCGAAGAAACTCAGCTACGTCACATCGCTGGTGCTGCTCTGTGCGGTTCCGATGCTGGTACTTATGCCTGTCATATCAAAGTACTTTGGCTTTCCCGATGTCGTGGCCGGCGCGTGGCTGGGCGGCACCTTGGATACGAGCGGGTCCGTCGTGGCCGCCGGCGAGATGATCAGTGAATCGGCTATGAAAGCGGGCGTTATCGTAAAGATGTCCCAAAATGTTCTCATCGGTTTCGTTGCCTTCATTCTGGCCGTCGTTTGGACCTTCAAGAAGGCGGAAGAGGTCCCGGGCGGGGAGAAACCGACGTTGATGGAGATCTGGTATCGCTTCCCGAAATTCGTCTTGGGCTTCATCATCGTGTCGGTGGTCTTCTCTTTTCTGATCCATCCCGCGGTTGTCACGCAAACCAAGGGCGTCTTGGGCGGTCTGCGAACCTGGTGGTTTGCCGTGGCCTTCACGTGCATCGGCTTGGACACCAATATCAAAGATTTGGCCAAGGTGGATGGCGGCCGGCCGGCGGCGGCCTTCTTGATTGCCCAGGCGTTCAATATCTTCTGGACGCTGCTGTTGGCCTGGCTTATCTTCGGGGGAGTTTTGTTTCCGGCGCCGAAGCTGTAATATCGGAAGGTGCTGTTTGTCTTGACAAATCGTTTACCTTATAATATCCACTATTCCAACGGATATTATAGAGAATAAACGTTCGGGGTGAATTTATGAAATTATCAACGAAAGGCCGCTACGGCCTGCGGATGATGATCGACCTGGCGGCCCATTACGGCGAAGGGCCCATCCTGCTCAGGGAGATCGCGAGGCGGGAAGAGATCTCAGAGAAGTACCTGTCGAATCTCGTCAATCCCCTCAAGGCGACAGGCCTGGTGGAGGCGACCCGGGGGGTCCACGGCGGCTATGTCCTGGCAAAGTCGCCGGACGAGATTACCATGCAAGAGATCGTCGAGGTATTGGAAGGACCTCTCTGCCTCGTGGATTGCGTCGAGAGACCGACTGTTTGCAGTCGGACATCGCGCTGCATCGCCCATGATCTATGGAAGGAGACGGCGGAGGGGATAGCGCAGGTTCTGAGAAAATACACCCTGGCCGACATGGTGGTGCGGCGGAAGGCAAAGCGGGATAACCTGACGCACGACAACTACATGATTTGAACGTGACGTGGAAGGAAAAGAGGCTATGAAGACGTCAACCATGGCGGTGCAGATCGGGGTGGGGAAAGACGCGACGGGGGCCATGTCGTTCCCGATTTACCAAAATGCCACGTTCCGCCATCCGGCCTTCGGTCAGAGCACCGGATATGACTATTCGCGT
>PNOO01000120.1 GCA_013824905.1 Syntrophus sp. (in: bacteria)
CCATCCTTTACGGTGAGCCCCGATAAGCAGATGTTCTACTGCTTTGGATGCAGCGAGGGAGGAAATGTCTTTTCCTTCCTGATGAAGCTCAACCACCTGACCTTTCCCGAGGCGGTCCGGCACCTTGCGAAAAAAGTAGGGGTCGTCATCCCCGAGAGGACCATGAGCCGCCAGGAGAAAGAACGTTACACCCTTGCGGAACAGATCCGTCAGGTCAATGAGCTCGCCGCTGGTTTTTTTATGGAGACTCTCCAGTCACCAGACGGGGAGGGCGCCAGGGGGTATCTTCGGAATAGAGGAATCGGTGAGTCTGCAATCAGGACATTTCGCCTCGGTTTTGCCCCGGAGGGATGGAGTCATCTGCTCGAATACCTTAAAAATAAAGGCGTTTCTCCCAAGCTGGCGGAACAGGCCGGCCTTCTTGTGGAAAGAACGGGGAAGTCGCAGGGTCATTACGACCGGTTTCGCGGGAGAGTGATGATCCCCATCGAAGACGTCGATGGCCATGTTATTGCCTTCGGCGGCCGGGTCATGGGGACGGGCGAACCGAAATACATGAACTCCCCGGAGTCGGCGGTTTATACGAAAGGGAATACCCTTTACGGGCTGGCCAGGACCAGGGAGGCCATTCGCGAGAAAGGCTTCGCCCTCCTGGTCGAAGGGTATTTCGACCTGATCGCCCTTTGGAATGCAGGCATCCCTAATGTGGTGGCCATGTTGGGGACGGCTTTGACGCGCGCTCAGGTCGATCTGGTCCGGCGCTATACGGCCCGTGTGGTGGCCGTTTTCGATCCTGATGAGGCGGGCAGGAAGGCTTTGGCCAGAAGCCTCGAACTGTTTCTGGCCGGAAATGTCCATGCCCGGGCCGTGATCCTTCCCGACGGGGATGATCCGGATGAATTCGTGAGGATTCACGGCCGGGAGAAGATGGATGAAGTAGTGGCAAAAGCCTGGCCGATGGCCGATTATTACATTGATCAGATCCTCGGCGGGCGGGGAACGCTGGAGGAGGACAGGGACAAGTTAAGGGAGGCTGTCTCTTTCCTGAGCCGGCTTGAGGATGGCGTCGAAAGGAACCTCTTCATCAAGAAGGTGGCCGAGGCGCTGGTCGTCGACGAGGAGGTACTCGAGAAGGAGGTCCTGCGCACCCTTTCCCGCAGCCCATCCGCCGTTCCGGCCGACCTGCCGAGGCGGACGGCTGGAACGGAGATGGATCCCCTGGAACTGATCTTGATTCGAATGATGCTCGAATATCCGGAAAAACTATCGACTGTCCGGGAGTCTGCGATCTTGGTCAGTTTCAGAACGGGGGAACTGAAGTCGTTGGGCGAGGAGCTTCTGGCCAAGGACCGGGAGGGAAGGACAATGCAGGACGTCTCATCCCTCGTCGATACACTGACGGAGGGACCGTTGAGGGAAAAGCTCCTCAAGCTCCTGGTCCAGGAAAGCCCATGTTCAGATGAGGAGATCGATCGTTTTATGGCCGATACAATCGGGAAGATCCGGGCGCGGTCCAATAAGGAGAGGGGCAAGATACTGACACGTAAGATCAAGGAGGCCAAGAAGTCTGGGGAACAGGAATTGCATGACAGTCTTTTCGCGGAAAAGAATCGACTCCTACAAGAAGAAAAAGGGCTTTCGTGATCATCAGGGCAAATTCAATAAACCGTCGGTGCTATCAGCCGGCTGACGGGTGTTTATAACAGGCTACCGGGAGAAACAGACATGGGAAAAGAGATAGAATCTGATGAGTTTAAGAAGTTGGTCACACTTGGCGAGGAAAAGGGATTCCTGACCTACGACGATGTCAATGACTTGCTGCCCTCCGATGTGATCTCCTCGGATCAGATCGATGATATCATCATGCTCTTCGGCGAGAAAAATATCGATATCATCGATACGGATAAAGGCGAAAAACTGCTCGTCAAGAAGTCCTCGGACGAACGGGTTGAGGGTAAGAGCGAAGACCTGATCGGTCTGTTACCGGCGCTCGGCAAGACCGGTGATCCGGTGAAAATGTATCTGCGCGAAATGGGAATGGTTTCCCTGCTCAGCCGGGAGGGCGAGGTCGAGATTGCCAAGAAGATTGAGGAAGGGGCCAGGGAGAGCATGGAAGCCGTCTTCAGCGTGGCTTCTTCCATCAAGGGAGTTGTAAAGATAGGCGCCCAGCTGAAAAGCGGGGAGATCCGAGTAAAGACCCTACTGGAAAATATTGAGGACGAGGATGGTGTTGTTGAAGAGGAGATGCATCTGGATCGGGTGATAAAGCTGCTGGACAAGGTGACGGTCCTGGATGGCAAGAATGATCTGATCAAAAAAAAGCTCAATGCCAAGACACTTGCTGCCAAAGAGAGGCAAAATCTCAAGGCGGCGCTGGACAAGAACATCCGGAGTATCGTCGATGTCTGTCGGAAAGTCCGGTTCAGCAGGAGACAGATCGACAGGATGGTCCTCAATCTCCGGGCTTATCTTGACGATGTGGAGAAAGTGGAAGAGGAAATCTGTCGCTGCAAGGCGGAGACGAGACTCTCCCTTACCCAGATGGAAAGCCTTTGGCCAAGGATGAACAAATCTGCGAAAGCTGCCGCACAGGTGGCCAGAGAAACAAAGGTATCATTGCAAAAATTGAAAGCCGCTGAACAGACGATAAAGGAGGCCAACCGCCGATTTAAGAAGATCACCAAGGAAACGGGACTCTCCGTGACGGCCCTTAAAAGGGCGATGGTGGTCATCAAAACGGGAGAAAGACGGGCGGAGATCGCCAAACGGAAGCTGGTAGAGGCAAACCTGCGTCTGGTCGTGAGTATTGCAAAAAAATATACGAACAGAGGACTGCAGTTTCTCGATCTGATACAGGAAGGGAATATCGGTCTGATGAAGGCGGTCGATAAATTCGAGTATCAGCGGGGATATAAATTTTCAACCTATGCCACTTGGTGGATCAGGCAGGCAATCACCCGCGCCATTGCCGATCAGGCAAGGACCATCCGGATTCCGGTGCATATGATCGAGACGATCAATAAGTTGATCCGAACCTCCCGGTATCTCATCCAGGAGCTGGGAAGGGAGCCCAATCCGGAGGAGATCGCCAACAAGATGGAATTTCCTCTTGAAAAAGTCCGGAAGGTTTTGAAGATCGCCAAAGAACCTATCTCGCTGGAAACCCCAATTGGCGAGGAGGAAGACAGCCATCTTGGAGATTTTATTGAGGACAAGAAGATCATGTCGCCTTCGGAAGCCACGATCAGCATGGATCTGGCGGAACAGACCCGGAAGATTCTGGCGACCCTGACACCGAGGGAGGAAAAGGTGCTTCGTATGCGTTTCGGGATCAGCGAGAGAGCGGATTATTCGCCCGAAGAAACGCGGGAAACAATGGAGATGAATCGGGAAAGGGCGAAGCAGATCGAATCCGGAGCCGCCCGGAAGTTGCGAAATCCGTCCCGGCGCCGATTTCTGAAACCCATGAGCAAATAAAACATTGACAAGATCGATAGATGAGTGTTATATATTACGGCTACGAAAAGTCCTATTCATCCTGTGAAGAACAGGGCCCATAGCTCAACTGGTAGAGCCACCGGCTCATAACCGGTCGGTCCCTGGTTCGAATCCAGGTGGGCCCACCAGGGATGAAGGAAAAAGGAAACAGGTGTGTATGGGGTGTGGATCATCCATTAAGACAGCATGTAAACGAGCGGGGAAAAGGACAAATCCCGGAAAATGCACCAGTGACTGGTGCATTTTTTTTTAGGGAGATTCCTCGATGAATTCTACAATCTGAAAGGGGGATGGGGTTGAGAGATCAGTTGGCGCTCCTTATTGAGCTGCAGAAGGTGGAATCGGCCGCAGGCAAGATTTCCGCGAGGAAGAAAGATCTGCCGGTCCAGATGGGCGAACTTGAGACGAAATTCATTGGATTTTCAGTGGGCGTGGAGACTCAGCAAGAACAGCTCGAAGAACTGAGAAAACGTAGGAAGGAAAAAGATAACCAGCTCCGGATGGGTCAGGAGACCCTGAAACGGACCCGAGAGAGACTCCTTGAAGTCAAGACCAACAGAGAGTATCAATCGATTTTAAAGGAGATCGAGACTCTCGAAACGAAGAACAGCCATACGGAGGATGAGATTATTTCCCTACTCGAAGAGCTGGATGTTTTTGAAAAAGAGGTGAAAACCAAAGAAGCGGATCTGGACGTGCAACGCCAATATTATGAGGAAGATAAGGCAAGGATGGCAAAAGAGCTAAACTCCATTGCTGAGGAGCTTGAGATCTGCGCCCGGAAAAGTGGTGAGATCAGGAAGAAAATCCCTACCGAGATCCTCCGGAAATATGAACAGATCAAAAGTGCCACGCGCGGCGTTGCCGTGGTGTCGGTCTGGAAGGAGGTCTGCGGCGGGTGTCACATGTCCATCCCCCCGCAATTGTATAACGAATTGCAGAAGTCCAATGTTCTTATCACCTGTCCGAACTGTAGCCGGATCGTCTACTGGGAGAATAGAAACGGTTGACGGGGTTCTTGAACCCGAATGGTAGGACAAGGGGAGGAGGCGGTTAAAAAAGAAGTGTCTGAGTAGGTCAGATGATCGCCGGTCCGGTATCCGGAACGGAGGAAAGTCCGAACTCCAAAGGGCAGGATGGTCGCTAACGGCGACTGGGGGCGACCCTAAGGAAAGTGCCACAGAAAATATACCGCCCCTCCCTTAAGGGAGAGGTAAGGGTGAAAAGGCGAGGTAAGAGCTCACCAGTTCCCCGGGTGACCGGGGAAGCTTGGTAAACCCCATCCGGAGCAAGACCAAATAGGAGAACGGGGCTGCCCGCCCCGATGTTCTCGGGTTGTGTCGCTTGAGGCGGTTGGCAACGACCGTCGTAGAAGAATGATCATCGCCGCTCTCCGGGTGACTGGACAGCGGAACAAAATTCGGCTTACGAACTGCTCAGACACCCCTTCAATAAGAGCGCCGTCAGAGAATTCCTGCGGTTTCTCTGACGGCGCTGCCATGGGATAAATAGGGCGCTGTCCCTATTTATCAAACACGATCCATTCTGTGCCAGAGGAGCTTCGTTGAAAGTCTTGTCTGCAGAATTTGTCCTGTCCGCCAAGGAACCCGTCCACTATCCACCGGCGGTCCTGCCGGAAATTGCTTTTGCCGGCCGGTCCAACGTTGGGAAGTCCTCCCTCATCAACACCCTCCTGAAACGGAAAGGGCTGGCCCGTACCAGCAACACGCCGGGGCGGACGCAAGAGATCAACTTTTTTTCCGTCAACAATTGGCTGGCCTTCATCGATCTTCCCGGGTACGGATATGCAAAGGTTCCCGAGGGGATCAGAAAGCACTGGGGGCCGATGATCGAGACCTATCTGAGCGAACGGGAAACCCTCAGACTTGTCGTTTTGATTCTCGACATCAGGCGCGATCCGGCAGAGGAAGACCGCCAGCTGATCGGGTGGTTGGCGTTTTACCGACTCCCTTTTCTTATTGTCTTGACGAAGATCGACAAGGTGTCACGTAATGAGCTTGGTCGGCGACAGAGCCGGATCGGCGAGGATCTGGGCCTCTCACCCGCAACGCCGCTGATTTCGTTCTCCGCAAAAACCGGTGTGGGAAGGGACCTCCTCTGGCGGGAGATCGAAAAGGTCCTGGCATCTGATCCCGGGACGGACCCCGAGATCCACACACCAGGTCGTTCTAGAAAAAAACGTACGTCATAATGATAAATATAACGATCAGTATGGGAATTGAGTACTTGAACATATATCCAAAGAAGCTCGGCATAGCGACCCCTGCCTCTTCAGCAATGGATTTGACCATAAAATTGGGGGCATTACCGATATACGTATTTGCCCCCATAAACACGGCCCCTGCAGATATGGCGGCCAGATAGGGTATCTTCTCCACAATGAGCCTGGCGACGGCATCCGCTTCAGGCAGCCCGGGATAAAATTTTCCGAGGGCGCTGCTGAAGAATGTCAGATAGGTCGGGGCATTATCCAGAAAGCTGGACAGCACTCCCGATACCCAGAAATAATGCACCGGTTGATCCACCGATCTGATCAGAAATCCGAGTGCCCCGTTTTCGCCGGCCTTCAGTATGGCAAGAGCCGGAATAATCGTCATAAAGATACCCGCAAAAAGATAGGCGACCTCCAGGATAGGTCCCCAACCGAATTCATTACCCTTTCGGACTGCCATTTTTGTGGTGACCAGGGATAAAAGTCCCATAATGATCAATAGGCAGTCTCTGAGTATATTCTCTATCGATTGATGAACACCGAAAATATTGACCTCCCCGATCTTCACCAGTCCGCTGAAGAGAACACCGCCGATAATTCCCGCAAGGAAGAGGAAATTATGGGCTCCCTGTATTTCAAGCGGTTCCATTTCGGAAGTCTGCAGGACAGTTTTTTCTTCTTTACGGTAATAGAATGAATCCATAATAAAATACAATGCAAGGAGGATCGTCGAGGCGAATGCCATATGGGGCAGTAACTTGAACGTCCAGAAGAAGGGGACGCCGTGTAAAAATCCGAGGAAGAGCGGCGGGTCGCCAAGTGGCGTCAGCGCTCCGCCGATGTTGCTGATGAGGAAGATAAAAAAGACCATCGTATGAACTTTATATTTTCTCCAGGAGTTCGAGCGCAACACCGGTCTGATGAGAAGCATGGACGCGCCGGTCGTGCCGATAAGGGACGCTAGTAGGGTGCCGATGAGAAGAAGAGTGACATTGACGGCCGGTGTCCCTTTGAGTGATCCCTTGACATAAATGCCGCCCGATACGGTAAACAGGGACCACAGGAGAATGATGAAAGGGACATAATCAATAATGTAGATATGGGCTATCTGATAAAATGCAGTGTCTTTATAAATGATAAGAAAAGGGATAGCCAGCACAAGCGCCCAGAATGCCGACACTTTGGGAAAATGACGGTGCCAGAAATGGGGTGCAAGCAGGGGGAAAAGCGCTATCGAAAGCAAAATCCCGACGAAGGGAAGCACTGACCAGAGAGGTAGAATAGCACCAATATCCGTCGGTTTTATATCTGCCTGGGCAGCACCTGCGAAACCCGCCGCCGGAAGAAAGAATACGGAAATGAACAGCACAAATACACTATGACTGAATCGACTCATGCCTTTTTCCCCTATTTTCATTTGCAGCTCCTCCCCTAATTCGTTATCGCGGTATAAGAGAAAAGATCCCATGTGTCAATAGTATTTATGGTGTGCAAGTCCCCTGAATACTACTTGACTCCGAAAGTGTTTCATGTTATCCGCACCTACCGACGGACCGGGACATGGACTGAATATCACTGATGTTCCTGGCTTCTATCTAAAGACTATAGAATCAGAAGAAGGGGTGAAGGGGTGCTGAAAGAGAGCGATAAAGTCGGGGCAGTCATGGTAGTGGGGTCGGGTATTGCAGGCATCCAGGCCTCGCTTGAT
>PNOO01000121.1 GCA_013824905.1 Syntrophus sp. (in: bacteria)
CAGAACGCCATGGAGGCGATGCCGGAAGGGGGGCAGATCACGGTTTTCGCTCAAACCGATCCGGAAAGGGGGGAGGTGTCGCTCACGGTTCAGGACACGGGTATCGGCATCCCGCCGGAGCTGATGGAGAGGATCTACGAACCGTTTTTCAGCACCCATCAGGAGGAGGGTCTGCGCGGACTGGGACTCGCCATCGTTCAGGACATCGTCAAAATTCACGGGGGGCGCATCGCCATCGAAAGCCGGTCGCATGAGGGGACAAAGATCGTCCTTACCTTCCCGTCGGCAGAATAATTTGCGGGGAAGATGACGGAAATCCATCCTTTGAAATGACCGGTTTACGGGAGAAGTTCCTTGGCCAGACCGTAACGCTGGATCTTGGTCCGCAGGGTTTTTCGGTCGATCCCCAGCCGCTGGGCGGTGCGGCTCTGATTCCAAGCCGCGATCTCCAAGGCCTGGAGGATCTGCTGCCGTTCCGCTGTTTCGAGCGGCGACAGGAGAGTGGCCCCCTCGCATCGGGGAGGGCTAAACTTCGCAGGAAGATTCTCGGGAAGGATCACGGTAAAAGGGGAGAGGAGCAGTGTCTGCCGAAGGACGTTTTCCAGTTCGCGGACATTCCCCGGCCAGTCGTAGGTCATGAACAGTTCCATCGCCTCGTCCGAGATGCGAACCGTGGGATACCCCCATTTCTTCAGGAAGAATTCAATGAGTTGCGGGAGGTCTTCCTTGTGCGCCCGAAGCGGCGGCACCTGCAGGCGGACCACGAAGCGGTAGAGGAGATCGGACCGGAACCGGCCGGCCCCGGCCTCCTCGTCGATATCCCGGTTTGCCGCCGCCACCACGCGGACCTCCACATGCCTCGCCTCATGACCGCCCAGCCGCCTGATCTCTCCGTTCTGCATGAAGCGGAGGAGCTTCCCCTGGAGCCCCGGCGACATCTCGGTGATTTCGTCAAGGAAGATGGTACCGTGCTGAGCCGCCTCCAGGAGCCCCGCATGCACGTGATCGGCTCCGGTAAACGCCCCTTTCTCGTAACCGAACAGCTCCGACTCGAGCAGGGTCTCCGGAATGGCGCTGCAGTTGACAGTCAGGAAAGGCTTGTCACGTCTGGCGCTCAACTGGTGGAGGGAGCGGGCCGTCAGTTCCTTGCCGGTTCCGCTCTCGCCGCTGATCAGGACGCTCGCCGAGGCATCGGCGATGCGCGCGATCTGCTTGTAGAAATCGACCATCACCGCGGAAGAGCCGATGAAGTGCGGCTCCCGCCGATCCTCCTGCTGGCCCTTGATCCAGTGCTGCTGGAGATCGCGGACCTCGAGCACCTTTTGGACCATCGCCCGGATCGCTTCCGGCGAGAACGGCTTACTGATATAATCCCAGGCGCCCAGCCGCAGGGCCTCCATCGTCGTCTCCAGCGAGCCGAAGGCCGTCATCAGGATGACGGGGAGTTGCGGCCATTTTTCATGCACCTGTCTGAGAAACTGCAGACCGTCGATATCCGGCATCCGGATGTCGGACAGGAGCATGTCGTAACAGGAGAGTTCCCTTTCCAGGGCCTTCCGCGCGGAGGTGAACGCATCCACTTCGTAGCCGGCCCGCAGCAATGCCTCCTGGAGGAACTCGCACGCCACCGCGTCATCGTCGATAACCAGTATCCTGACTATATCTTCGTTTTTACCCAAGACCCATCTCCGCCATATAGTGGGCCAGATCCGCCACCCGGCAGGAATAGCCCCACTCGTTGTCGTACCAGGCGACCACTTTGGCCATGTTGTCCCGAAGCACCTGGGTGAACTCCACATCCACAATGGAGGAGTGGGCGTCCCCTTTGAAGTCCATCGAGACCAGGGAGGCCTCCTCACAGGCCATGATCCCCTTGAGCTGCTTGCGGGCTGCCGTGCAGAGGACATGTCTGAGCTCTTCCGTCGTCGTTTTGGTCTTGAGCTCTGCGGTAAAATCGACGATGGAGACCGTCGGCGTCGGCACACGGAGCGAATAACCGTCGAAACGGCCGGCCAGATCGGGAATGACCAGGGCGAGAGCTTTCGCTGCGCCGGTCGTCGTCGGGATGATATTCATGGCGGCTGCCCTGGCGCGTCGGAGATCCTTGTGAGGGAGATCGAGGATGCGCTGGTCGTTCGTATAAGAGTGAACCGTCGTCATCATCCCCTTCTCGATGCCGAACGCCTTGTGGACGACCATGACCGGCGGGGCCAGGCAGTTTGTCGTGCAGGAGGCGTTGGAGACGATATGATGCTTCTTCGGCTGATAATTCTTGTGATTGACCCCCATGACGACCGTCAAATCTTCCTCCTTGGCGGGGGCGGTGATGATCACCTTTTTGGCGCCGGCCTGTAGGTGGGCGGCGGCCGTCGGACCGGTCAAAAACAGGCCGGTGCTCTCGATCACGATATCAACCCCTTCATCGTCCCAGGGAATAGCCGCGGGATCACGGAAGGCCAGGTTTTTGATGGGCCGGCCATCGATGATGAAGCTCTCCTTCCTGACGCCGACCTTGCCCGCGAAGCGGCCGTAGTTCGTGTCGTACTTGAACAGGTGGGCGTTCGTTGCCACGTCGAAGAGGTCATTGACCGCCACAACCTGCAGGGATTCGGGGTATCGGGACAGGACGGCCTTGAGAACCTGCCGCCCGATCCGGCCAAAACCGTTGATGCCAAGGCGAATCATACGGACCTCCTTTCAGTTGTCATCGATGCGATATTTGTGCGCCGCCATCAGATCGCACCGGGTCTGGAGCGTCTTGTGCATGCCGGCGTTGTCCAGGGCGATCGCGCTGAGGTTGGCCACCGCCTTGAGGAACTTGAGCTCATCATCGCGGAATTTGCGGATCCTTTCCGCATAGACCCGAAGCACGCCGATCGCTTTCTTCTCCAGCATCAAGGGAACGACGAGGACAGACTTGATCCCTTCCGCTTTGGCCATCTCGCCGTACTGAAAATCCTTCGCCGTCTGGGCGTCCTTGAGCCAGATGGATCTGCCCTTGAGAACCTTCCGGTCGAGGCCGCTTTCTGCAATGAGAATCGGCCCCTTGCGGACATATCCTTTGGACAGGCCGTTCGCAGCGCCGAGCACCAGCATCCGGTTGCGGGAATCCAAGAGACGGATACTGCTCGCCTTGACTCCCATCGCCTTGACGACGCACTGCACGATCTTTTCTAAAACCTTCGACGGTTCAAGGGAGGCATTAATCACTCTTGCCACATCATATAGGGCCGTAAAATAGTCGACATCCTTCCCTTTCATATACCCACCTCCTGTTTGCCTTTTTCCGCGATGTTGCCTCTTTCAACGCACGATACCCATCAGGAGAATCGCCATTCCGACCAGCCAGCCGATCAAGGGTTTCACTTGCCGAGTCTCTTCCCTGCTGCCGTAGATAAGGAGATAGCCGGGAATCATGATGCATAAAATCCCCTCCTTCACGCTCTTCTTGAACGCCTTGACGGCGACGATGTCCTGGCAGATGATCATGATCAGAAATCCGACCAGGACCAGATTCGTATTCATGTTACCCAATGGTCTTCCCTCCTCAATCCCTCCCGCAAGAGGCTGTATATTGTTCCGCGACGATTCTCGCCGTGCGATGGGAAGGGATTATACCGGAAGACAAAGGAAATATCCAGTTATGCCCATCACTCCCCCTCCGCCAGTTCTTCAAGCGCCGGTCGATCCAGAATCCGGATCGTCCGGCCGTCCATGGTCAGTATCCCAGCGTTGCTCATCTTTCTGACCGCCCGAGACAGGGCTTCCGGGGTGGCTCCCAGGATTTTGGCCAGTTCCCTTTGCGTGATCGTCAATTCCAACCGGTTTATCTCCCTGTCTCCCTCCCTGGTCAGGGCATGGAGCAGGAAAGAGGCGAGCCGCTGGGGAATCTCCTTCAGGGAGAGGGATTCGATGAGGATCATGGATTCCTTGAGACGGTCGGAGAGGATCTGGATAATGTTCAGAAGCAGGCGGGGTTCGCCCGTGGCAACGGCTTCCATGACCGGCCCGGGGATCATGAGGATACCGCTCTCTTCGAGCGCCATGGCATTTGCCGGAAAAGAATCGATGGCAAAGGCCGTGCACATGCCGAAAGGATCTCCCGGCCTGAGGAGATAAAGGGTCTGCTCCTTTCCTTCCGGCGAGCTCTTGTACAGTTTTACCTGCCCGGTAACGATGACATAAAAGGCATGAGCAGGATCCGCCTCCACGATAAACATCTCTCCCGCCTTGTATGTCCTGTATCGGGACCGCTCAGCCAGAGTCTTCAGCTTCTCCATGGGGACCCCCTGGAATAGATCCAACTTCTGCATCTGCTTTAGAACGTCCATAAAATTCCTTTTCGTTGATCCAGATCAATGACGCTTCGCACAACAAGGTGTGTTCAGGGGTCCGACAACAGAAATTTTTTAGCACAAGGACCATAGGGAAACAAAACATATTTTACGGTGACGCGGCAAATACCTTGCCCCGCCGTATGGCCCGGGGGCTGAATCCCCAGGGGAATTTTCATAACCGTCACCACCGGATGATGGCCCATGAATGCCTTTGACAATGCATCGGGATCATGGGATAATTTCATCATAATCGGCAGCGACCATGACAATACATCTCCAAGGAGGGATGAATATGAACATGGAACAGACTATCAGGGCCATTGTCGGCAGCTTTATTTTAATTTCCCTGCTGTTGTCCTATCTCCACAGCTCCTACTGGCTGCTATTCACCGCGTTTGTCGGACTCAACCTTTTGCAATCCGCCTTCACGAAATGGTGCCCGATGGAAACATTTCTGGAAAAGCTGGGCGTCCCGCGCAGCTGCTGAATCAGGAGGCCACATGAAAACGCTAGGCAATAAGACAGGCAAGGGGAAGAGAGTTGGCATCGCCTTTATTTTCCTGCTGATGTCTCTTCTGTCTCCGATGGTGGAAACGGGGAGGGCCAGTGAAGCAAGGCTCACCCTTTCCGAGGCCGTGAAAGCGGCTCTGGAGAACAACCATGAACTCAAGGCGCTAAGGAATTCCCATGCCGCAAAGCAGGCGGATATCGGCATCGCCCGCAGTTTTCTCCTCCCCAAGATATCCCTGGAAGAGAGATATCTCAGAACGGTCAACCCCACATACGCCTTCATGACCAAGCTCAATCAGCAGCGGATTGCGATGACCGACTTTGCACCCGACTCCCTGAACCATCCCGAGGCCGTCAATGACTTTCAGACCACCGTTTCTTTTGAACAACCGCTATTTGTGAGAAAAGCGACCATCGGACTTGAGATGTCCAAAAAAGAAGTAGAGGCCTCGGAAGAAACCCTGCAGAGAAAAAGAGAGGAGATTGCCTTCAAGGTGGTGCAAAGCTATCTGATGGTGAGCACAGCCGGGGGATATGTCAAGGTTGCGGAGAAAGCCCTGGAAGATGCGCGGGAGCACCAGCGGCTCGCCGAGGCACGATACAAGGCCGGACTGGGGCTTTATTCCGATGTATTGCGGGCTTCCACGACGGTGGCGGATGCGGGACAGAAGCTGGTCAGCGCCGGGAAGAATCTCAACGTAGGCAAAAGGGCCCTGGGGCTGATGATCGGATCCGCGGAGGCGGTTGCTGTCATGCAGGAGACGCCCGCCTTGCCGGTGAGGGACATCGACTATTTGCGGACGCAATCACTCTCCAGGAAAGATATCAAGGCCCTCGAACTGAGAAAAGAAAACGCCAAAAACAATATCAAGCTGGCTGAAGCGGACTATTTCCCATTGCTTGGAGTGGGCGGCGCCTATCAGCTGAATGACCACAACAAACCCCTGGGCAACGAGGGCGACAGCTGGCAGTTGATGGCCTTCCTCAAATGGGAACTCTTTGACGGCGCCAAACGGAAGCATGAAAAGACAAAGGCGAACCATCAGGTTTCGGAAGCGGAAGAATACCTCAAAGGCATGAAAAAAATGGTTGCCTTTCAGGTTGATGAAGCCTGGTTCACCCTTGAGGAAGCGAAAAGCAACGTGGCCCTCGCTCAGTCGGCGTTGAAAACAGCTGAGGAAGGCCGGCGGCTGGTTAAAGTCAGGTACGAAGGATCCTTATCGCCGATCGTGGATATGCTCGACGCCCAGGTAAGCTATGATCACACGGCAGCCAATCTGGTAGCCAGAGAAAACGAATACAAACTGGCCATTGCCAATCTCTGTTTTGCAAGCGGCACGATTATCCAGAATTTACAGCTGGAAGAGCAGAAGGGGAGGTAGAAATGAAGGTAAATATAATAAGATACGGACAACAGGACAATGTAAGGCAAAGGGTCCTGCCCGTCTTCATTGTGCTTTTGGCCGCAGGCATTTTCCTGATCGGCTGCAGTGAAAAGGTTGACCCCGGCAACGCCCAGGTAAAACGGCAGACCATAAGCGGTGTATCGATCGCCACGCTTGCAACCGTCTCGATAGATGTATTTTATGAAGCCGTAGGAACGGTCAAGGCCGATCACACCAGCACTGTAGCCAGTCGAATGATGGGTGCGGTCACCTCTCTTCTCGTAAAGGCGGGAGATACGGTAGAGAATGGCCAGTTGCTCCTGACCCTCGATGACAGAGATGTGGTCCAAAAAGTGAAGGCGGCTGAGGCAGGATATCGGGAGGCAACGAAGGCCCTGGAGTCGGCAAAACAGAACCGTGATCTGACCGACATCACCTGCCGGCGTTACAAAAAGATGTTTGAGGAAAAGGCCATCTCCCGGCAGGAGATGGACCAGTTTGAAACCCAGAAACAGGTGGCCGGGCTGGAATACGAACGGGTGCAGGAGATGGTGAACCGGGCTTCAGCAGGTCTTTCCGAAGCACGGATTTTTCTGGACTTCACCCGGGTGACTTCCCCGATCAAAGGACGGGTGACGGAAAAGAAGACAGAGGTGGGAAGCATGGCTGTGCCCGGCATGCCGCTCCTTACATTGGAAGACATCGCTGCTTTCCATGCGGAAGTCACCGTCGATGAAAGCCTGTCCGGCAGGCTCAGACCGGGAATGTCGGTCCTGGTATCGATCGATGCCATCAACAGACAAATACCGGGGAAAATCAAGGAGATCCTTCCGATGATCGATCCCCTGTCGCGTTCCTTCATTGCAAAAGTCTCCTTAAGCGGCGCCGGGCTGAGAAGCGGCCTTTACGCCCGTGTAAAAATACCGAGCGGGAAAAAAGAGGCGCTCCTGGCGCCTCAGGGCGCCATCGTCGAAAAGGGACAATTGACGGGCGTCTATGCTGTGGACGATCAGGGAATCGTCGCTTACCGGCTGATCAGGACGGGCAAGGCGTACAATGGAAATCGGGAAATCCTGTCGGGCCTGAAACCGAATGACCGGATCATCGTTCAGGGCGTTGAAAAGGCCAAGGACGGCGGAATCATAGAAAACGC
>PNOO01000122.1 GCA_013824905.1 Syntrophus sp. (in: bacteria)
TCCAGTTCTGGAGATCCTTTGCGGAATGCAGATGCGCCCTTTTGTTGACCATCACCCAGCTCATGTGGGCCGCGCCGTCCTTGCAGGTCGTGCAGTCCCGGGTGGCCGACGTGCAGCAGCGGTGCATCGTCTGAAGGTCGGCCGCCCAGCGGATGAAGCGGATCAGACGTTTCGGCTGAGGTTGGCGGTTATCCATGGGTTCCGTCACGGAGGGGCACTCCATCCATCCGAAGGGCCGTCCGAGCATCCGGCCGGTGGTGATGATCTCGTGGTAATACCGGCAGGAGATGACGGCCCGGGGATACCTGTCGAGCATCGCGTCCATCTCGGCGCGGATCTCGGCGAGCTGGGAGGCGGTCCAGGAAAATCCTTCCACTCCCTCGTCATTGGAAAGAAGCTGCATATGGACCTTGAACCCCGCCTCGGCGATGCGGCGGATGACCCTTTCCGTTCGCCCGATCTGCCGGGGGGTGATGGTGTAGAGATAATACGCATTCGGGTCGCCGGCGTAATTGCGGCTGGAGACGGCAAAGGCGTCTTTCCCCCGGAGGAGCTTTTCGTCCTCTTCGTCGCCCCACAGAGAGATGCCCACCATCATGTCGGGAAAACGGTCGCGGGGGACCTTGATCAGACCGTTTGTGGCGCAGAATGTGGGCAGACGCTTGTAGAAGGCTTCCACGCGGTCGAAATAGAGGGTCGGTTCTCCCCCGATGAGGATCGCCAGGTTGACCCCCCGCGCCTGCTCCTGTTCAACAAAGGCTCCCCACCGGGTGATATCCGTCTCTTCGGGCGCCGCCTTATGCTCATCGGACGAAAAGAAAAAACAACCCTTGCAACGGAGGTTGCATTGGTTTGTCACATCGTAAATCGAACTGCGGATATTCAGGCGCGAAATCGCCTTGTAACGCTCGTACCACCCTTTATCCAGAAGTGAACTGACGGTTTGCATCTCTTAGGCCTTCCTGATCGCTTCGCGTCCCGGCGGCGGGACCATTTCCGCGCAGAGATTCTCTCCCTTTTCATATCCCATGACCCAAACGGCCAGATAGGTATCGACATAGTCCAGCCAGGACTTGAAAGTCAGAGGATCCGCCACATGCCGATAAAGCCGGGCGGTGACGACGGCGCTTCCCGCCGCGTAATGCCGGCAGTCTTCGCAATCCGTATCGGGCACACAGCAGGCGACCCCCCGATCCCAGGTGAGGTCGGTCCGGAACTGGCGGAAAGAACGGCCCAGCCCGATGGCCGTCGAGTCGTTCCTCCGCGGATAGGAGCAGCCATACAGGTCGTGGAGGCCCCGGGCGTGGGTATGGGCGACGATATTATAGGGAGAAAAAAGGACGTGCCGGGGATACCGGTCCATCATCTCACGCATCACCTCCCGCGTGCGGATCAGGGACGCCTCGTCGTGGCGCAGCGGACCTTCGTAGCCGATAGGCGCGGAAAAGACGTTGAAAGTGACCCGGCAGTCCGCGGACGCAAGGACCGCCATGACTTCGGATATTTCATCAATGTTTTCCCGCGTAAAGGTGTAAACGAAAACGGCGCGGGGATCGCCGCGGTAGTTTGCGATCTGACGGTTCAGAAGCCCCCTGGCTTTGCGCACCCTTAAACCGGTTTCGTCATTGCCCCAGACGGAGATATGAATCCGGTACCCGACGGCGGGATCGATGCGCAAAACCCCGTTCGTGGCGATGCTTCCCAGGGGCATCTCGGCAAAACAGACGGCAAGAAGTTCGGGTACCAGGGAAGGTTCGGCTCCGGCCAGGACCACATAGGTGATGCCACGCGCCTTTTCCTTGCGCATGAGCTCCCGCCATGCCTCCGGATCGCCGTTTTCCCGCGCGAACTGTTTGGCCCCCTCGTAGTAATAGCAGCCGTCGCAACTCAGATTACAGCGGTTGCACATGTCATAGGTGGATTCGCGGAGAAAGAAGTACCTGCGGACCTTTTCCCAGCGGGCCCGCACGTCCGGATCCGCCAGCAATTCGGAAAATTTCCAGCGCGGTGAAACCGCATCCGAAGGCGTCATCGCCGCCTTTTCCTCAACACAGCCGTCAGCCGGCGCAGCGCACTTGTCCGTTCCCGCCATCAGCATCACAGCCGGCTCCCTACCCTGCCCCATGCACACTCTCCGATTTTTTCGCCCCTGCGGCCATCCTGAAGATCCGGCCTCCCTACCCTTTCGCGCCATCCAGCCGGGATTGAAGATATCCGGCGATCAGTCTGATGCTTTTCAATTTCGGATAGTCGTCCTCATCGATGAAGACTCCATATTCATCCTGCAGAACCAGGGCCACCGTTGCCAGATCCATGCTGTCCACGCCAAGTTCATCCACAAGATCCATATCGGGATCGAACTTCTCCGGCGTGATATCCTCCAGCTTCAATTCCTCAATGATGATCTCGGCAATCCGGAGGACCATCTCCTGGATCTCTTTACTCTCCGGCATGATTCAACCTCCCTAACGTCAATATGCTGTTCATCCTAGGACAGAGGAAAATGATAGAAACCTTCTTTTTTGTCAAGAAATTTGTTGCACGATCCAAATCAGTCCGCAGCAATCCTTGCCTTAAAAAAACCCGTGCAGGCCAATTCTTCGGCAAGACTGACGGAAAATTCATACGTTAGTCGGTCCGGTTTATTCTCCCTGGATATTTTCAGTGTCATCCGGTCATCAGGTGTAACGGGCAGGCGGAAACGGACCCTGCCGATGCCCGTCATCTCCACCCGTCTTTTTTCCCCGAGCTCAGAGGCGAGGATCGCTTCCTCCACCAGGGCAAGGACCGCAATGCCCGGTAGAATCGGATTGCCGGGGAAATGACCGGCATACCATACAGAATCGGCGGGGACTTGGGCCGATGCGGCAATATGGTCGGCCGTAGACGACAGTTCTGTGAGCTTTTGCATGAATGGTTTCATCATGGTCGTTATCCGTCCCTCGCCTTTTTTACCGAATGAAATCGCTTACGCCGCTTTTTTTAAGTAACTTGTGCCGGCATAGGTGTCAAGATAAATCATGACTTGGGCGGGTAAGTCTCCAGAGTCTCCATGACCGGCCTGCCGATCAGTTCCGACAGGGGAACCACTTCATATCCCTGGGACTTCAACCCCTGGATGAGCCGCTCCACCTCCCTGAGCCATTCCATTATCCTCCTGCCCCGCGGGGGGACGTCGTGAAGGAGGACGATAGCGCCGGGATGGATCTTTTTCAGGATGGTCTTTGCCAGCCCTGCCATCCGCCGATTCCCGAAGTCACGTGCGCGGCAACTGAACGTGACGCAATCAAGGCGCAACTTCCTCAAAATCTTCGGCAATCTGGGATTGGTGATCCCCACGGGCGGCCGGAAAACCAGGGGTCGTATGCCGAAATCGACCAGCAGGAGCTGGGTGTGGGCGATCTCCTCCGCGAGCCTCGCACTGGAACGCAGCATCAACAAGGGATCGTGGCGGTAAGAGTGATTGCCGACGGCATGGCCCCGCAAAAGGATCTCCCGGACCAGCGCCGGATTCCCTTCCGCTTTCTTGCCGATGACAAAAAAAGTCGCCGCTGCCTCATAACGCTCAAGGAGATCCAACAGAAGGAAGATCACATCCGGATCAGGGCCGTCATCGAAGGTCAAGGCCACCGCCTTAACGCCGCTTCCGCCCCGGCTGATCACCGGCAGGAAAAAACCCCATTGAGGAAAGAAAGGAGCGGCCAGACAGAGCAGGACAAACACGCCGAGGGGGATGGCGGCTATTCTCCCCCCGAATAGGAAGAGAAGGACCCCGGAAAGGAGAAATGCAATGAGACCCGCGCCGTGGGCGGGCGAGAAAATCCCCTTGTGGGCCGATTCACAGCCCATCGGAGCGGTATTGCCCCATTTTTCCACTGCATTCCACATGGCCCAGCGAAGAAAAATCGAGGCATAACGAGAACCGGCCAGATAGAAACCGGCCATAAAAACGAGATGGGACAGGCCGTAGATAATCGGTCCGCCGATGGCAACGATCAAGGGTTCGCGCACGTGGAAGGCGATCAGGGCCAGGAGTCCCACCGCCGGCCAGCCGATGACATAGCTCAAACCGATGAGTCCCAGTCCCGTCCATACCCTGGGTGTCGGTTTCACATGCAGCGAGGAAAGAGTCGTCCTCTCCGCCATCGCATTGCGTACAAAACGCGTCCGGGACAACCGGCTGATGATCCTTGCTCTGATTCCCCCTCCCGTCATCGCCTGTATTTTCCCCCTCATTCAAATTGGTTTGTCTCTATATAATAAAAGGATGTATAGAGCCACGTCTAATTGAAGATCCTTGCTTTTTCCCCCGTCTACGGGTTATACGTACCAACCTGTGACAATCGAAGGAGATCATGGATCGCCTGGAGCGGAAATCACCCCTCCTGATCCGCCAAAGAACTTTCTGAAACGAGCGTGATGTGAAAACTGTTCGAATCACCGCCATTGTTCTCTTTCTCCTGCTGCCGGGGCGGCTCTGCGCAGACGATTTCGCCTCTCAGTATTACGACTTACGGGAGAAGGAGATCCGGCAGTTCAGTGCCGAACTTTTCGCTACGGGCGAGTATTACCGGTCGATCACCGAGGCCAGACGCTATGTCTTTCTCTTCCCAAAGGGACCAAGGACCGAAGAGATCGCCAAGCTGATCGGCGACGCCTACCTGATGTCACACGAGTGGGACGAGGCGATCGCCGCCTATGACGAATTTCTCACACTTTTCCCGGCATCGCCCCTGGCCGGGGCGGCAACCTTCCACAAGGCGATTGCACTTCTCAAGCTGGGTCACACGGCAGAGGCCGAGCGCCTCTTCCAGCTCATTCTGAGCGGCCCCGATCGAGAGATAAAGGGCTTGGCCGCCCGCTGGGAGATCCTCCTGCTCATCCGTCAGAACCGGTTCGAAGAAGCGGAAAGTCTGCTTAAGGACCGGATGCTCCGGCCGGAGCTCGAAAAAGAGACAGGCCATATCGAGGAGCTCCTCAAAGAGAAGAAAGGCGCCCGCTACAAGTCGCCGGAAACCGCCGGAATTCTCTCGGCAATTCTTCCGGGAAGCGGCCAGTTCTACAACGAGCGGTACCAGGACGGCGTCTATTCGTTCTTTCTGAACTCCCTGTTCATCCTGGCCGCCTACAAGGCATACGACTCAGGCAACTACGGCCTCGGCGGCATCCTGACCCTGTTCGAGCTCGGTTGGTACACAGGGGGTATTTACGGGGCGGTGGGCGGCGCCCACAAATACAACAGGCAAATCGACGAGGTCCTTTTCCGGAACGGCATTCAGAGGCTCAATCTCCGGGAAAGAGAGATCGGCCGGCCCGGCGGCGTTTCCGTCATGTTCACCTATCCTTTCTGAGGAAGATCCCGCCATGAACCAACGATATTTCACCCCTGTCGCCTTTCGCCTCCGTCAGAATCATTTCGGCCGTCGGGAGACCCGGGTCTTTCCTTTTGCAGCCCCTTTCGAAGGGGGGGGGAGAAACCGACCCTTGCGTCCGTTTCTTGTCATCGTCATCACCCTGGCCGCTGCGCTCCTCTGGGCACAGACCTCCCCTGCGGACGAGAGCCTCCTCCGCGGACCCGGGAAAACGATTCGGGCAAAGGCGAATGTAACGGATTCAGCCGCCGCGCATCAGGGCGTCCTGGAGGACATTGCCGCGGCGCCGGTTCTCTTCTATCAGCGCTTCCTCAGCCGACATTGGGGACAGAGCTGCGCCTATTACCCCTCCTGCTCGAATTACGCATTGCTGGCGATCCGGAAGCACGGTGCGGTGATCGGGACGATGATCGCCTTCGATAGACTCCAGCATGAGACCAACGAGGCCAGAACCTCCCCCCTGATCCTGATCGGCGGACAAACGAGGGTTTACGACCCGCTGGAAAATAATGATTATTGGTGGTATATGAATCTGCGTTTTGAACCGATCGCGCCCGCAAGCGCGGCAAAAGACGCAAAACGTTAAACCCTTTAACAGGAGGTTCGCATGAAACAATCGCAAGGGATGGCCTTTTTTTTCGCATTGGCCTTGCTCCTCTGCTCTGCAATGCCGGTCGGCGCATTTGAGATCGGCGCCAGGGCTCTATACTGGTTCCCCACCTTCAAGGCCGATATCAGGGTGGACGACTCGGGTCTGACGGGCGATAACCTCAACCTCAAGGATACCCTTGGCGTCAAAGACGAGTCTTTCCCCTCATTCGAGGTCTTTGTGGGCCATGGAGGGCATCACCTGAACGTCGCTTACACGCCGATCGACTATTCGGGATCGACACTGCTCACCCGGAAGATCGTCTTCAACGGCCAGACCTTTGCCGCCGGCAGCAAAGTCGATACCAACCTCCAGCTCAAGATGTTCGACCTGGGATACCAGTATGACCTCATCGACACGGAAAACATCCTGGCAGGTTTCTCGCTCGGACTTATCGTACAGATCAAGTACATCGACGGAGAGGCGAAGATAAACGCCCCTGCATACAATACCGGGTCGGATTTCAAGTTCCGCGCGCCCATGCCGATGTTGGGGCTCGGGGCCCATGTCGGCATCCTGCACGACATCCTCGAGGCCCGAGTGAAGGCGACCGGCATCGCCTATTCCGGCAGCTACTTTTACGAGGCGCTGGCCGATCTTTCCTTCACCCCTTTCCCGTTTCTGGACATCCATGCAGGGTATAAAATGATGCGGCTCAAGATCGATTACAGCGATCTCCTGCTGAATACAGAATTTGCAGGGCCTTTCGTCGGCCTGACGGTGAGCTTCTGAAATGGGAGCAACAAAAGAAAATTTCTCACAAAAAATCCGGGTCGGGATCATCATGGGAGGCCTCTCCTCGGAGAAGGAAGTCTCCCTGGAGAGCGGACGGAACATCTTCAGCAAGATCGACCGACGCCAGTATGATCCGATCCCTATTTTCATGGACAGCCAGGCGGCTCTATGGGAGATCCCGCTCAAACTGCTCATGCGGAACAGTACCAGCGATATCGCGGAGAACCTCGCGGAAGAGGCCAAACCGATCCCCTATGAATCCCTGAAGGCCTATGTGGACGTCGTCTGCCTCGGCCTCCACGGCAAGTACGGCGAGGACGGCTGTATGCAGGGACTGCTTGAACTGCTGGGGGTCCCTTATACCGGGTCGGGCGTCCTGGCCTCCGCGATCGGGATGGATAAGTACGTCTGCCGGAGGATCCTCGAAATCAACGGCATCGACGTACCAAAGACAACTCCCGTCGCCCGGCGGCGATGGGACATGGATCGAAAGGCGGTTGTGGAGGAGATCGTCCGCGAGATCGGCTTTCCCTGCGTCGTCAAACCCTGCAGAGAAGGATGCAGCACCGCCGTAAAAAAGGTCGTCGCGGCGGAGAGTCTCCCCGTTGCCCTGGACGAAGCCTTTCTC
>PNOO01000123.1 GCA_013824905.1 Syntrophus sp. (in: bacteria)
TTGGCATAGTAGGTCGCCGCCTCGTAAGCGAGTATCGCCGGATCGATCTTATCATCGAACCTCTCCAGGGAGGCGTAATGCATCCCGAAGGCGTCCTGTGAAAAGAGGACCTGCTCCTCGTTGAGATAGGAGAACATGCTGTCGGGCCAGTGGAGCATCCGTGTTTCCATGAACGTGAGTGTACGGTTGCCGAGGCTGAGTGTTTCGCCGTCCTTGACGGCTGTGATCTCCCGGTCGATGGTCAAGATTTCCTTCAGGCTCTTTGCCCCGACTGCCGATGCGAAGATCCTCTCGGGATTCACCGCCGCGATGACCTCCGCCAGACATCCCGAATGGTCCATTTCCGAGTGATTGGAAACGATATAGGCGATCTTACCGGGATCGACGACGGACGCTATCCGGGCCATCATCTCCTCCCGGAAAGGGGCCTTCACGGTGTCGATCAGTGTGATCTTATCGGCCATGATGAGATAGGCGTTGTAGGTGCTCCCCCTTTTTGTCACATACCCGTGAAAATCCCTAATGTTCCAGTCTATACCCCCCACCCACCAAACATCATCCGCGATCTTGGCGGCCTTAAATGGACTCTTCACTTTACCACCTCTTCTGATTCTCTCTCGGGGGAAAGTCAAATTTTCCCCTCCCCATGCGCGTGGGGATCAACAGTTTCCAGCCACCGCCGCCGCACCTATATCGAAGGCGCGCAGATTGGCCTCGATTCGGGACGCCGGCATTCCCTCGCGGATGACGGTCTCGAATACTTCCCGATTGACGGGCAGGACTCCCAGCCCCTCGACGGCGCCGATCATGATGATGTTCCCGAGTATCGGATTACCCAAATTGATCGCTTCCTCCGTCGCATCGAGAAAGCAAGCCGCAGCCGAAAGGGCCGTCACCGCACGCCGGATCTTCTCCGGCTCCGGATAGTCGCTCTCGCCGGTGATCACCCCCACGGGATAGATCGGCCGCATGTTGACGAGGACCTTGACGGCAGGATTCCCATAGTCGGCAAGCACCCGCAGGGCTTCGACCGGTTCTATGGCGACGATCAGATCCGCACCCCTCTTCGGTATCTGAGGGCTCCATACCGTCGTCGCTGAAACACGGAGATGGCTCATGACCGAACCTCCGCGCTGGGACATCCCGAACGTCTCTCCTATTGTCACTTTACATCCCCTGCGGACCAGCATATTGGCCAGCACTCTCGAGGCCATGACATTCCCCTGGCCCCCTACCCCGGTGATGATGATATTGTACGGATCTTTTGTTAAGAGTGGGCTCTTCATGAAACTGGCGCCTCCTCGCAACGGATGGCCTCGGCCGGACAGATGCCGGCGCAGACGCCGCAGCCGGCGCATATCACCTCATCGATCTGTGCCTTCCCTTTATTCCGGTCCCAGAGAAGCCCCGGACACCGAAAAATCCGCGTGCAGAGACGATTGCAGCCGCAGGCATCCCCTTTGCAGAGAAGCTCGTCCACCTGCATGAGGTACCGTTTTTTGCCCTTTTTTTCCGGCGACAGGGCGCAGGATTGCTTGAGGATCAGGACCTTCAGGCCGCCTCCCCCCTCCATGAGACTGTTCAGCGTTTCCCGCGTTTCTTTTAGAGCGAACGGGTCCTCTACGACCACCGGCGCACCCATTGCCTTACAGAGGGCGGCGATATCGACCATCGGGGAGGCATTCCCCATGGCGTTGATATCGATCCCCGGGTGGGACTGAAATCCGGTCATCGCCGTTCCGCTGTTGTCCAGCGCGATGAAGATGACGTTCGCATCCTGATGGATCGCGTTAATCAGGGCGGGAATGGCCGCATGGTAGAAGGTCGAATCTCCACAGACGGCAATGACGGGTTGTTCCAAGCCGAACGAGCCCAGTTTGCCGAATCCCGATGCCAAGCCTATCCCGGAACCCATTGCATGCAAGGTTTTGCATGTATAAAACCCGGCCGCGGGAAAAAGGCATGCCATCGCATAACAACCGATATCACCGCAGACAAACCCGCCGCGGCCGTCACGTTGCAGCGCCTCACGGATAGCCCAGTAAGAGGCGCGATGGGGGCAGCCTGGGCAGAAGGTCTGTTCACGCCGAGGGATGAGACCGGCAAGCATTCGGAGCTTTTCTCCATAGGCCGCCGGAATCGTCTTCGGTTCGATTCCCAGAATCCTGCCGATGGCTTCAGCCACCAGGTCGGGATTCAGCTCGCCTGTCGTCGGCAGTGTCCCGTCGTTTTTCCCGAAAAAGGTCTTTATTCCGGTCTCCCGCACCTGCTCGGCGGCCAGAATCTTGACCTGATCCTCGAGAAACGGGAGGACCTCCTCGACGATCAGGATCTTCTCCGTCGCCGTCAGATATCTTTTTACAAGCGCCGGCGGGATGGGCCAGGTCGTACCGAGCTTGAGAATGCCCACCCGGTCTTCAGCCGCGAGCATCGACACGGCTTCCCGCGTGTAGAGCCGGCAGGCGCTGCTTGTGATCACGAGCAATTCCGGCTTTTTCGGTCCGGTATACGTGTTGAAGAGGCTCTTTTCGAAGAGTGAAACCGCCTTCCTGACCTTGTCCTGCTGGAGGCGGTGCTTCTCGGCCACGGGAGCGCTGATTATCGGCCCTTGTTCGGGGTCGGATATCGGTCCGTCGCAGAGGAATTCCGCCGTCCCCCCTGCAGGGGGAAGCGGACCGAGGACGACGTTTCCGCTGGCATGCGACATGCGGGTCACACTGCGGACCATAACGATGTTCCGGATCTCCTCCGAAAGGGTGAAGGCCCAGCGGGTCATCTCCTTTGCCTCCTGGAAATCCGCCGGTTCCAGGAGCGGGATCTCCATGAGTCGCGCGAAATGACGGGATTCTCCTTCGTTGACGCTGGAGAGGGCTCCAGGATCGTCGCAGGTGACAAGGATCATCCCGCCCCGCGTCCCTGACCCGGTCAAGTGGAGGAGAAAATCAGAGGCGACGTTGACGCCGTTTTGCTTCATGACGCACATCGACCGGAGGCCGGCAAAGGAGGCCGCCGCCGCGACTTCCATCGCCACCTTTTCATTGGTGGACCATTCCACATAAAGGCTTCCCTCTTTTGCAGATCGGGAAAGCGTCTCAATAATCTCAGAAGAAGGGGTGCCTGGATATCCGGCAGCGACCCGCACACCTGCCTCCAGAGCGCCGCGGGCAATGGCTTCGTTCCCCATGAAAAGGACTTCGGCCCCTTCTTTGTGTTCATTGTCTATTGACATCCGCTCCTCCGCCAGAAATTTATGAGTTTTTCAAAAAAGAGAGCCGCCCTTGTCTCCCCTCCGCGATGATACGCTGAGGCGGTGACGTGAATGGCTGGTTCTATGAATTTTAAAGGATTCTTATCCCGCCTGCCTGTAGCTGTCGCCTGAACCGTTCCCGACCGATGGTCGTGTCGCCGCCACCCTCTTCTTGTTCAGCGAGGCGGCTTTGAGCTTCTCCAGATTGCCGCCCGGGACTTCCTTGAATTCGAGGATTCCCCGACGGCGGGCCAGCTCCAGAAGATCGAGGCCCCGTTCCGTCCGGACAATAACCTGATTCCATTGGCGCGCCGTCTCCCATCCCTCCGGAAGGCGTGCCGAGCCCACCGAGAGATCGCTGAATTCGGCTGTCATATCCCCGCACGAGTGACAGGATTCCCTCACGCAGAGGTTGATCTCATCGAGTGAAATCCGGATTGTCTCACCTCGGGTGTACACCTCGAGGGTATGATAACGGCTGGGGGGGATATCCATCCCGGTTATGGAAGCGAGATCCATTTTCTCTTTGAGAACAGTGGAGAGGTCTCGCCAGGAAAGAGCCCAACCGCAGAAGAGCCCGATAACCAGTTGGAGTTTTTCGATACCGCCTTCGGTAGCCGTCACACTCTGGGTTCGCATCTTGGCAAGGGCGAGGGCCTGACAGGGAGTAGCCACAACGCCGATCTGCCGGCACTCCGTACGAATCGCCCGATTGAATTCGGCAACGGTAGGAGAGACGACAAAACGGCTCTTTCCCAGTCTGCCCGCCGTTTCCGGATCGCTGACGGTGACAGCCTGAGGCAGCAGCCCCTCCCCTTCCCCGGCGAGAACGGCGGCATCGATCAACCCTTCTCTCAGGGCCAGGGTGATCAGGGCGGTGACGGTTCCACCGTGCTGGGATTGACGACGGATAGCCGTATCTGTTGCACGAGTGATGAAAAAACCTCTCATCGCGCCCAACTCGGGGGTGATATCACTCTCGTCATAGAGCTTTCTTTGCAGGGCGCCCAGGTCCGCCGGTGTCCGAGGACAGAAGTCGTAACACCTCCCCCGGGTCAGATCGCAGGAATGGAGTGTGACTGTCTTGTCCCGGTAGGATGCTTGATAAGGGCAGATGTTGACGCAGGCGCCGCAACCCGTACAAAGACCTGCCTTGAGGACCATCTCCTCCAGTTCCTTCTGCCCCCCTAGGCCTTCCCCCTTTTCCGCGGGAGCTGCATCCCTCTCCTTGACCTGCTGCATGACTTTTCCAAGCTCCATATTACTAATCCCCGGGAACGGCCTGTTCATCCCGTCTTTTGCGGGCGCATTCTAGCACAAATGGACGTTTATCTGTCAACCCAAAAACATGGAAAATAAAGGGAACAACAATTTTTCTTAGACGTCAAGACTTCTGTTGACAATCCTTCTGTCTTGTATTATGAAGGCCCTCCTAAACCGATATTCCCCAGTAGCTCAGTCGGTAGAGCAGATGGCTGTTAACCATCGGGTCCGTGGTTCGAGTCCGCGCTGGGGAGCCATAAATAACAAGGGGTTAGCCAAGATATGGTTAACCCCTTGTGCTTTTTTGCCTTGCTAATGACCACTCCTTTACCACTTTTAAAATAAAAAGGCGTATGTATCCATCCGCCCCGATCAACAATGCTCTACATTTTTTCGGTTTATCCGAATTCATGCGTACTTATGATTTAATCATATAAAACAGGCCATGACTGAGTTCACCTACAAGTCAATAACTTGCCGTGATGGGAGCTATTGCAGATTAATGAAAGAAAAGTGCAACAAAAAACTCAGCCGGAGCGCAAGGGTCGGCTGGATTGATTTTGTTATTCGATATAACTTCAACAAAGGTGCTGTTTTTCAATTTTTCTCACAAGGACAGCTTGCATAACCAATCAAATTATTTTCCTGAAATCGCATACCCTATTACGACCATCTGCAAGATAAAAAAAACACATATTGCTATAAATTTTCCAATATATGCAGATTTAACAATTTGGCTATATTCTCCATTCAATTCTTTCAGCATCTTAAAAATGCGATAATGTGCAATCCATGCAAGTACATAAGCAAAAAAGAATATTCCTGCGAGAAAAACGGACAACCCTTTAGTATTTTTGAGTATACAGTTAAAGAATTCGCTTGTGCCAAAGTTGTAGCAAAAAATAAGCGATTGAACAGCAATGAACGCGATAATCGAATTGGAATATAACTCTAATTGCTTTGATATTTCTTCTTTGCTCATGCCTCAATTCCTCGTTGTTAATGTTACACTTAAAGAACGGCCTGCTCACCGAATGGCCGGAAGCGAAGCTGGAGGCCATCCGGTGAGCAGATGGTTGGCCTTGCCCTCTATCTTAGGTCGTAGAAGTCGTTGGGAATGGCAGGGCTTAGCTTGTGGGCGGTGCCAAGCAAGGTGCGACGCCTACGGTCCATTTCTTTTGCCGCCTCTTCAGAGAACATGAATACCGGGCAGTCATCTTGTCCGCAGCCACAATGCTTTATGGCACCGGTTCTGATGAAGGCGTCGAACTTGGCGCGAAGTGCGACAAGAGCTTCAACGACTTTGTCGATATCAGAGCGTAAGACTGGGTCTCGAACCTGGAATTTTGACGGGAGCTGTATTCCTTGCGGCGTGAGGCCGGTGTTCAGCGTCTGAATGGTCTCAGTGATCGCGTCACAGAACCGAGGCAGCGAGCTTTCACCTCGGAATGGGGTGCGAAAGGCAGGACGATCGAGAGAAGCCGCAAGTGCAGCCACGATATCTGCGTCAGAGGGGGGGATGGTGCGGGCAACGAACGCCAAAAGTTCGGTACGGTAGCGCTTGACCTCGTCAATGGTGAGGCCCTTGGACTGGCTGGTGCGAGAATCATATTGATCGTGGTGGTCGAGACAGAGGAATGCGAGGTTATCTACTTCGTTGTTGGATGGGTCCCGGTCCAAGTGGGCAATCTGGCCCTTCTTTTCATTAGTGTCCGCGCGGAGTCCGAAGCAGAGGCAGCAGCGACGGCGGCATACTGTCATGACATCAACAACCGCATCGGGTGAAGTCTGTTTTCGGTTCTTCATGCCCTTATTCTTCCGGCCCAACCGGTGCTTTTATATGGTTTCCGCATAAGGCACCTTTCGATTGATCAGTAGGTAATTGGTAATTTCGCCGATTACGAATTGCAAGCTATCTCTCTTCTTGAAACCTGTCAATTATTTAGTTCAGGAAGAAACAAAAACTGTCTCTACTGAAGTAAAGCGTCCCATTAATTCATTTGGATAGAAACTCCAATGCCAATTGGTTGAATTTCTCCGGATACTCTTCATGGGGAGTATGGCCGGCTTTTTCAAAGACCACTAATTGCGACCCCTTCCACAGGGCATTCAATTGCTGGGATCGGTCCAGGGGGATGGCCATGTCCTCCCGGCCGTGGATGAGTAGTATCTGTGTATTGAGTTGGGCCAGCTTTTGGGCCTCTTCCTGGACATAAGGGTCCTTAAGGACCTGGCGCAGGATATACATCATTCCACCATGGGAACCTTTGATTCTCGTGGGCCGGAGAACCTCTTCAACGTAATCGTCGGTAACCTTTCGGGCATCATAAAACCAGACAGTTTTTATATTATTTTTCATCAGGTCATCGCCGGGGAGGGCGTTTAGAAATTCCCCCACGAAAGGAAGCTGGTAAACCATTCCGGTGGTGGTCATGGGATAGGGAATCACCGCCGGGTCCACCAGGATCAGCCGGTCAACCCTTTCCGGAAAGTGCGCCGCGACATAAACCGATATGCCGCCGCCCATTGACTGGCCCACCAAGGAGGCCTTGGGGATGTTTAAGGCGTCCATAAAGCCGACAATTTGTTTGCCATAGCGTTCAAAAGAATACTCCTTCTCTTTTAACCGCTCACTATAACCCCATCCCCAAAGATCCACGGCATAGACCTTGAATTTTTTAGCCAGGTCATCGATGTTCTTTTTCCACATGACGGTATGGTA
>PNOO01000124.1 GCA_013824905.1 Syntrophus sp. (in: bacteria)
AAAAAGCGAAATCCCGGCAGCAGGTATACCGGGAGGAAAACCTGGGGGCTCACATATATCGTGCATTCCAAATGATCGACATAAAGAGTTTATTTTGATACAAGGGATGAACGATATCACCCCTCTCTGTCATCAACCGGGATTGGGCGGATTTTGAGAATCTTAAGGACGCCGGCCATGTTGAATATGCTCATGCCCTTCGCAGGCAATCTGATGACCACGGGGATGGGTATCCTGCCCCATAAAGAAATGGTGGGAGCCTTGTCTGTGGCCATGAGCGTTGATATTCCCTTTTGGCCTCAGCTGCCCAAGATGAAGTATTTTGAGGATATGTACGTTCAGGCCTCAGAGAATTTCCCCGGTATCATGCTGGATCCGGAAAATCGCAGGATCTATTTCAGTTCGGAAAAATTTTATGAAGAACTGGAAAATGTCTTGATGCACTTGGAAAACGAAGCTTTCTTTCGAATGTCCCCTCAGTTTTCAGCCGCCTATCATCAATTTTTATCCTATGACTTATCTCAGTATGCAGCGATTCGCGGTCAATTGGAAGGCCCGGTGAGCTTCGGTTTGAATGTGATGGATGAAAACAAGAAACCGATGATCTTCAATGACGAAGTGCGTTCCATACTCTTTGATTTCATGGCCCGGAAGGCCAACTGCCAATTGCACGAACTGAAAGAATCAAATCCCCAAGCCTTCCTTTTTATTGACGAACCAGGGATGCAGTACATCTTCAGCGGCCTCTCCGGCTATACGGCTCAGATGGCGCGCGTTGATTTAGAAGGCTTTTTTGCACAGATCGAACACCCCCGGGGCATCCACCTCTGCGGCAATCCTGACTGGGATTTTCTGCTTCATCTCGATATCGATATCCTTTCGTTCAATGCCTACAATTGCGGAGAGATATTCGTCAAATACAGGGACGGCATCAAGAGATTTATGGATAAAGGCGGTATGTTCGGCTGGGGACTGGTTCCGTCTAATCATGATGAATTCAATAAGGAATCGACGGAAGGCCTCAGCCGTCACATTGAAACTCTATGGCGGGAATTAGAAAAAGCCGGCTTCGATATGCACCAGATGCTTTCCCAAAGCATTCTCATGCCGGCGACCTGTGCACTGATGAATCCCGATGGATCTGAAACCGTGGAAAGGGCATATGACTGTCTCAAAATATTGTCCCGTCGATTGCAGACGAAGTATCTTCATTACACTGACGAGAGGTGAGCATGATGGGAGAGGTCGTCATCACGCATGCCGTCCGGACGCCTATCGGGCGGATCGGGGGTGGTCTGCGGAACGTTTCCGAAACGGAGCTGGGCAGTCTCGCGGTGAAGGAGCTTCTGCGCAGGTCCGAATTGGCAGAAGAAGAGATCGATCAGGTGATTCTGGGGCATGTCCGGCAGAGCGCGGACCCGTCCAATACGGCGCGCGTCGTGGCCCTGATGGCCGGCATCCCGGAATCGGTCCCGGCTTACACGGTTCACCGGCAATGCGGTTCCGGACTGCAGGCCATCATGGATGCCGACCGGATGATCCGCTGTGGGGAAGCGGAGGTGATCGTGGCCGGCGGCGCCGAGAACATGAGTCGGGCAACCTACTTCATCCGCAACGCCAGGCACGGTTTGGGAAACGGCGATCATCCCATTGAGGATTCCCTTGTCCAGGGAGGGCCGGGGTCCGTTCCGGAGGAAATCTACGGCCGGCTGCCCATGGGACTCACGGCGGAGAACTTGGCGGACAAATACCGGATACCCCGCGAGGAACAGGACCGATTCAGCCTTGACAGTCAGGTGAAGGCGGCCCGGGCCATGCAGGAGGGACGTTTTAAAGAACAGATCATTCCTGTCCCGGTCCCGTCATCGGCCGGCCAGGCGACACTGTTCGATACCGATGAGCATCCGCGCCTGACGACCCTGGAAAAGCTGGCCGCCCTGCCGCCGGCTTTCCGGAAAGGCGGCAGCGTCACGGCGGGCAATTCTTCCGGGCGCAATGATGGAGCGGCGGCCGTGCTCGTTATGGCGGGGAAAAAGGCCCGGGAACTCGGCAGAAAACCGCAGGCGCAGATCCTATCGGTCGCTGCGAGCGGCTGCGACCCGACGATCATGGGCATCGGCCCGGTGGAATGCACGCGGCTCGCCTTGAAGAGGGCAAGGCTCACCCTGCAGGAGATTGATGTGATCGAACTGAATGAGGCCTTCGCGTCGCAGTCGTTGGCGGTCATCCGGGAATGGATTCAATGGGGGATAGACGGGGGGACCCTCATGGCGAAGATCAATCCCAACGGAGGCGCCATCGCCCTGGGACATCCCCTCGGTTGTACGGGCGCGGCCCTGACGGTGAAGTGCCTCTACGAGCTGCGGCGCGTGAACGCACACCGCTATGGCCTTATCACGATGTGCTGCGCAGGCGGTCTTGGCGTGGCCATGATCATAGAAAAGTGCTGATATGCGAGGAAGGGGGGCGATGCAGTGAATCGGGTTATGTTGGTCAGCGCTGCCCGGACGCCGCTGGGGGCCTTTTGCGGAAAACTGGAGGGTCTTTCGGAACAGCAGCTGGGTGCGGCGGCGATGCGGGAGGCGATACGGCGGGCGGAGATAGAACCTGCGATGATCGATGAGGTAATCGTAGGCCTCGCAAAACAGACGAGCAGACCGTCCAACGGCGGACGGCATGCAATGCTTCTGGCGCGTCTGCCGGAGAATATCCCGGCTTACACCGTACAGAGGCAGAGCGCCTCCGGCCTGCAGGCGGTGGTGAATGGGTTCTGGGCCATCCGATGCGGCGATGCAGCAATGATTCTGGCGGGCGGAATGGAAAGCATGAGTCAGATTCCCTTCGAGGTCCGCAACGCCCGCTACGATTTTACCGGGAAGGGCCGCGAAATCAGCGATGCCATCCCGGCCCAGGAGGCGGGTGCACAGCCGGAGGAACGTTATGGAATACTGACTATGGCTCAGGTGGCGGAGAATTTTATACGGAAATATCGTTTTTCGGAAAGGGAACTGGAGGCATTCGCCGGGGGAAGTCTGCAAAAGGCCCTGTCAGCGGAGGACAAGGGCCTCTTCCGGGAAGAGATCTTTCCCGTGGCGGTGAAAAAGGGAAAGAAGGAGGAATCGATCGACCGGGACGAACTGCAAAAAAAGGCGCCATTGCTGGCTCCTCCTGCGGATGGTGCGGCCATGTGTCTCCTGGCAAGCCGGGAAAAGACAACGGCGCTGGGTCTTCCTGCCTTAGCGGAGATCGTTTCCGTCGGGATCGCGGCGGTCGATCCCCGTTACGCCGGGATGGCAGTGGCGGAGGCAGGGTTGAAGGCGCTCAGGCAGTCCGGTTTGACCCTGCAGGAGATTGAGGTCATCGAACTCAACGAGATGTCGGCGGCCGAGTGTCTGGCCATCTTCCGGGAATGGCAGGTCCGGGGGGGCGCCCGGGACACATTGGCGGAAAGGGTGAATCCGTCCGGCGGCGCCCTTTCCATGGGAAATCCCTGGGGTGCGGCGGGGGCGGTGCTGCTGACGAAGGTCATCTATGGACTCCGTCGCAAGGGCGGTCGGATCGGCATGGCGGCCGTCACCGCGGAGGGCGGTCAAGGGATGGCCATGATCGTAAGGAACGACAGCTGCTGATCGCTGCTGTTCAATCGAAAAGAAAGACAAGGGGGCAGGGGCATGGAAATCAGGAGGATCATGGTGATCGGCGCCGGCTTCATGGGCTCCGGGATTGCGCAGGTCATGGCCGCGGCAGGGCACGAGGTGGTTCTTGGGGACATCGCGGAGGAGTTCATTGCCAGGGGGATGGATGCCGTCGCGAAGAACCTGGCGGGTCACGTAGCCAAAGGGAAGCTGTCGGAAGCGGACAGGGAGGCGATCATCGGGCGGATAAACCCGACGACGAAACTCGTACCGGCGAAAGAGTGCGACCTGATCATCGAAGCCATTATCGAAAACAAGCAGGCCAAACTGGACCTTTTCAAGCAGTTGGAGGAAATCTGTCCTCCGCATGTGATCTTCGCCAGCAACACATCCTCCATCCCGATTACGGAGCTGGCGACTGCGACCAGGCGGCCGGATAAGTTTGCGGGTATGCATTTCTTCAGCCCTGTGCCGGTCATGAAACTCGTGGAGATCATCAGGGGCCTCAAGACCTCGGACGCGACGATCCAGGTCATCAGCGATCTGACCAACAAGATCGGTAAGATCGGCGTTTTTGTCAAGGATGGACCGGGATTTCTAGTGAACCGGGTCAATGCGGCGCTGAGGAACGAGGTCTACAACTGTCTTGCCGAAGGGGTGGCCACCATCGAGGACATCGACAAGGCCCTGAAGTTCGGATTGGGCCATCCTATGGGACCGTTTGAACTGGGGGATTTTGTGGGTCTTGATATCGGACTCGCCGTGGCGGAGACCCTCTGGGATAACTTCAAGGATCCGAAGTGGCGCCCCTCCCTGCTCCTTAAAAAACTCGTTGCCTCGGGCGATCTGGGACGCAAGACCGGCAAGGGGTGGTATGACTACACCAGCGGCGAGAAAAAAACGAGGACGGACATCCATCTGTAATCGGTAAAAAAAGCTTGTGTTTTTGAAGAAATTTTTTAATACTAGATGTGTATACAGCGCTTTACCCCAGTCATCTCGGTAGACCGCTGGCGCCGGGCGCGCCGTCAGGGAGGCATGAGATGTCGCTCACGCCTCCTACCGGATGGCGCCGGGAGCGGCTTGCATAAAAGAGGGATTGATCCGGGCAGTCGGGGAGGAGACGATGGGAGAAGGGATATCGGATTACACCAAGTTTGTCATCGATCTGAGGCGCCAGATGTGGATGGTCGGCGTGGAGGAGGACCTCCGCCGTCTCATCTGGCAGATTGCGGTGACGGGAAAGTACATCTCCGCCAAGATCCACGAATCAAACCGGAAGCTGGCCGGTTTCAAAAACCTCTACGGGGAGGAGCAGCTCTCGCTTGACCGGAGCTCCGACGAAATCCTCAAGAACCAGCTCCAGTTCTCGGGCTTCGTCCGGGAGTATGCTTCGGAGGAGCAGGACGCGGTGGTCCTGATCGGCAAGGGCCGGGAAAAATACTACGTCACGGCGGATCCGCTGGACGGCTCTTCCCTCGTCGATACCAACCTCTCCATCGGGACCATCATCGGCATCCACAAGGAGTCGGTCTTCTCGCGGGGACGGGATTCGATGGTGGCGGCGCTCTACATCACTTACGGTCCCCTCATCACGATGGTCTACTCCGCGGGGAAGGGTACACATGAGTTCGTTCTGAACCGGGAAGGGGAATATGTCCTCTCGCAGGAGCACATCATGCTTAAGGAACGAGGTTCTCTTTACAGTCCCGGAGGGCTCCGGAAGGACTGTACGGAAAAGCATCTGAAGTATCTGGAATTTCTCGAAGCGGAGGGTTACAAACTCCGTTATAGCGGTGGTTTTGTACCCGACATCAACCAGGTCCTGATCAAGCGGGGGGGGGTTTTTACCTATCCCGCCCTGAAGAAAAGCCCCCGAGGGAAGCTCAGACTCCTCTTTGAGTTGCAACCGATGGCCTTCATTATCGAGCAGGCCGGCGGAATCGCAACGGACGGCGCGGATGAGATTCTTTCGCTGCGGGTCGAGGATCTGGAGCAGCGCTGTCCGATCTATATCGGAAGCCGGTTTGAGGTGGAAAAGGCCATGGAGTTCCTGGCCGCCGATTCATGAACAGGGACATTGAGTGAGGTATGCCGATGATCTACGAAAATCCGGATGGGCTGAAACAGGCCCTGCAAGGCGTTCTGGCGGTTAAGGGGGACCATTGTGAAATCCTCAGCGAAAAAAAGCTCCATGGAGAGCTGATCGATGATCTCATCCAAACGGCAGTCTTCGCGTCGGAAGCGGAGGTGCGGACGGCCGCCCGCTGGCTGATCCGGCGGACGGCCGCGGCGGCGGGCGTCAATGTGGCTTCGATCCAGGGGCTTTACGAGGCGATGGGTCGGGGAGAGGTTTCCGGTTTCACCGTGCCGGCGATCAACATCCGCGCGCTCACCTACGACACCGCCCAGGCCGTCTTCCGGGCCGCGCTTGCAACCGGTGTCGGGGCGGTGATCTTTGAGATCGCCCGCTCGGAGATCGATTACACCCGCCAGCGACCGGAGGAGTATACCTGTGCCGTCGCCGCTGCGGCTCTTAAGACCGGATACCGGGGACCGCTCTTCCTCCAGGGCGACCATTTCCAGGTAGGGGCGAAGAAATATGCAAAAGATCCGGAGACCGAGGTTAGGACCGTTAAGGACCTGATCTGGGAGGCGATCGACGCCGGTTTTTACAATATCGACATCGACACCTCGACTCTGGTCGACTTGAAGGCGCCGACGGTGTTGGCGCAGCAGAGGCTCAATTACAGCCTTGCCGCCGAGCTCACCATGATGATCCGGGACCTGGAACCGACGGGAATCACGATCGCCGTCGGCGGGGAGATCGGCGAGGTCGGTGGCAAGAACAGCACGGTGGAGGAACTGCGAGCCTTTATGGGAGGCTACCGGGAAGCTCTCGGGAAAATGGGGACAGCCTTGAAGGGGATCAGCAAGATCAGCGTCCAGACGGGGACGACCCACGGCGGAATCCCGCTGGCCGATGGGAGTGTCGCCCGCGTCAAACTCGATTTTGCTACGCTGGAAGAACTCTCCCGGGCGGCAAAGGCCGACTACGGATTGGCCGGTGCGGTTCAGCACGGCGCCTCAACGCTGCCCGATGAAGCCTTCGACCGGTTCCCTGCGACCGGCACAGCGGAGGTCCACCTTGCTACGGGCTTTCAGAACATCGTCTACGACAGTAAGAACTTCCCCGAGGACCTCCGGGCGCGGATCTACGACTACCTGAAGCGGGAGGCCGCCTCAGAGAAGAAGGAAGGGGATACCGAGGAGCAGTTCTTCTACAAGACACGGAAGAAAGCGCTGGGTCCGTTCAAAAAGGAACTCTGGGAACTCCCAAAGGAGATCCGGACGGCTTTGGGCTCTGAACTGGAGGCGCAGTTCGCCCTCCTCTTTAAGAAGCTCAATGTGGGGGACACGCTCGCGACGGTGAGCCGATTCGTTCCGCCCGTGGATGTTCCTTTGAAGCCCCCGG
>PNOO01000125.1 GCA_013824905.1 Syntrophus sp. (in: bacteria)
GAAAAGAGAAAACCGGTCTTGCCGGCAACTGTGATGGTGGGAATATAGCACAAATGATGCCCCTTGATCATATCATTTGTCTGGCAGGCTGTTCAAAAATGCTTAGATGCAAGGCGCGCAAAAACCGAAGAGCGAGGCAATCGAAGGGCAAAGGCGGTGAAGCGGCCGTCGTGGCTGAGGCTGATCTCCACGGCGAGTGGCAGGTCCCGCAAAAAGACACTGGGAGCGCCGGGGCCCAACCGCCCTTTTCGGATCGCGAGATCATCGATGGGACAGTCCAGACGGCGGGCAATCTCAACAAGGAGCTGTCTGCGGACAAAGGCCGACACCCCGCCCGTATCTTTTCCCGCATCTACGACATCTACACGATGAACCAATGCGGCGAGATCTCCATCCCCTGTGACCGCCAGGGCGTGTACATAATCGTCCGTCACAATGATCTTGAGCGCCGCCGCGCCGCCGGGGGTGATCACCCGTCCGGCGAGGCAGCTTTCCGATCCCGCTGGGGCATCGATTGCCTTGCCGGCTTCTTGACTGTCCATGGCAATCCTGCCGGCTGAATCCTCAACACTGCTGATTGTATGACGGATATTCTGATCGTCAAGGGCGACATGATAGCTCCGGGGAGTCGAGCGGATTGACGGATCGTCGCGGCTGACAGCCTTGTAGGCCGCCTCCTTCGCCGCCCAGAACGCCCAGAGGAGTTTATCGGGGTATGCGGCCTCGACGATTCGGTCCCGTTCCTCAGGGGTGAAGACACGGCCGAGAAAACGATCATCCCCGCTTTTCCCGCAATTATCGGTCTCCTTCAGATCGACGATGTCGTTACCGACGGGAGGCAAAGTATTCCTCCTCCATGCCGGCCAACCGTCCGACGATCCGCCGTGCGTATTCTCGTTGGAGCCTGAGACCTCCCCCCTCCAGTTTACCGGGATCGAAGACCTCCACGGTCATGGTGAAGCATTCTCCTGAGCGGGGGAGCGTCCCAAAGGCCTCCTGACCGTCGCCCCGAAGATAGACGAGCAGGATCTTGCAGCCGGGACATTCCTCGAGAAAACGTCCCACACCGTAGGAAAAGCCCTCCATGTCCACCCGCCCGGTCCGTGACCGTCCCCCCTCCGGAAAGACCATCAGGCTTTGCCGCCAACCCAGTACGTGTCGGCACTTGTCAAAGAGCCGTTGGAGCTCTTCGCGGCTGCCCCCCCGGTTTACGGGCAGACATTTGGCCAGATAGCACAGCACGGCAAGAAAAAGATTCCGCTGGAAATTGTCCCGCTCCGGAAGATTCCAAGGAACCCGTTTAAACCGAAGTATGTGAGCAAAAAGCGATGCCATCCCGATACTGATCAGGACCGAATCGATCATGGTCAAGTGGTTCGGGCAGATGATCCAGGGTCCCTCGTGCTCTTTCTGCAGGCGGGCAACCTCACTACGGATTCGCTCCAGATCCCTGATCCGGTAACCTCTCAGCCGAACGGCCAGGAAAATAAGCGATCCGATGATGACCACGGCCAGACGCCCCAGGAGATACTGAAGCCCGAGGAGGAAACGGTCCCTTCTTCCCATGATCCCTTGTTAAGCCGCCTTCTGCTGAATCAGCGTGACGGCGTCCCCGATCGTTGCGATCCGGTCGGCTTCCTCGTCGTCGATCGAGGTCCCAAAGACGTCCTCGCACTTGATGATGATATCGACGAGCCTGGCCGAGTTGACTTTCAGGTCTTTAAGAATGTGGGTTTCCGCCGTCGCATTTTCCAACAGGGAGGCATCTTTGACGTATCCCCTAAGAATTTCTATGACTTTCTTTGTAATCTGTTCTTCACTCATGACATTTCCTCCTTCAGTGCTTATGGTGCTTGTGGTTTCGTTTAATCATCATGATTCCCATTTTCGGAAAATCAGGCAACTGTTTACATCGCCGAAGCCGAAACCGGCCTTGGCAATAATCTTGAGATCGGGGTGCGCAAGGACCGTCTGAGGAATGCTCTTCGCGAACGGAACGATCTCCGGGTGAAGATCCTCGCAATTCAATGAGGGATGGATAAAGCCCTTGCAAAGCTGCAGAACGACGGCCACACATTCGATCGCCCCCGCCGCACCCAGGCAGTGGCCGATCATCGATTTGGTCGAGTTGATGTAAGGAAACGCCTCCGGGGACCGCCCCAGGGCCGCCGACCAGTTCTTCACTTCTACGGGATCGGCGTATGTCGCCGTCAGGTGACCGTTGATCGCGTCGATCTGCCGGGGGTCGATCCCCGCGTCGGCGACGGCGCCTTGGACGCACCGTTTCACCCCCTCCGGATTCGGCGCAGTGATGGAGCCTCCCATTCGATGGCCGCCGCAGTTCACCGTGCCGCCCAGGATCTCGGCATAGATCCGAACCCCGCGAGCCAGTGCCGACTCCAGTTCCTCGAGCATGAACATGGCGCCGCCCGCCCCGGGAACGAATCCGGAGGCGCTCGCGCTCATCGGTCGGGAGGCCTGCTCCGGCCGGTCGTTGAACTTCCGACAGATCACGCGCATGGCGTCGAAGCCGGACCAGATGTAAGGCGACGCCCCTTCCGACCCACCGGCCAGCATCCGGGTGGCGAGTCCGTTCCTGATGCGCCCCATTGCCTCGATGAGCGCTTCATTCCCCGTGCTGCAGGCTGATGAATTCGAGGTCACCTTGTTGCCCAGGGCCAAGAGACCGGCGATCCGGGCGCTCGTCCCGCTGTTCATCACCTGCTCTACAATCCGGCTTCCCATCCGCCGGACATTCCCTGCGTTGACCATCGGCACCACCGTCCGGGAGATCGTGTCCATCCCGCCGATTCCCGAACCTGCGATGACGCCTGTCTCCCAGTCCACATGATCGTCCTCCGGCTCGGGGACGGCAAAACCGGCGTCTTTCCAGGCGTCTACGGACGCCACGGAGGCATAGCCGATATTATCATTCAGCGACTGGAGCTTTTCATGATCGAAATAGCTTTTGCGTACGACCTCAAAATCCTGTGGTATTCCCCCCACCTGGCAGCCGAAATTCAATGCCTCAAGCTCCGGGATATGTCGAATCCCCGAGATACCTTCCCTAAGGGCCTTCTCGAACGCCGCAAGTCCATGACCGTTCGGCGCAACAACCCCCATCCCAGTAATGACCACCCTTCGCTTCATAAACCCGCTTCCTCCGCGATATTTCTCTCTTGATTCATCAAAAACTGCACCCGCGGCACCCCTTTGCCGGCCAGGGTCCCTGAACAGACCAGCTCGCCGCTGGGCCGCGCCATGGAGACGTCGACCTTGAGCTGGTTTCCTCTGAAATAGACTTTCTTGCCCGTCACCATGACGGATTCTTCGGGGCCGACCACACCGGTGAATTCCACATTCTCCGCCAACGTGAAGAGCGTAACCGGATCTTCGATCCCCTTCCGTTTCTCCCTGAAAAGCAGCGACAGATAGAGGCCGAACGCCACCACCCCCGTCTGGGCCATCGTCTCGATGAGGATGACCCCCGGAGTGATGGGGAGCCCGGGGAAGTGGCCCCGATAGAAATATTCGTCGCTGCGGAACCGGTAGACACCGACGATACGTTCCTCGTCCAGCGCCAGTATTTCATCAATAAACCGGAAAGGAGGCTGCTGGGGCACCATCGCAACGACCCGTTCCCGCATAAAGCGATCAGCCTCCATACATGCCTCCGTTGACATGGATCACCGTGCCGGTGATGTAAGATCCCGACGTGGCCAGAAAGCCGACCACTTCCGCCACCTCCTCGGGTCGCCCCATCCGGCCCAGGGGGATCCGGCCGAAGATTTCCGCCTTAACCTCTTCGGGCAGTCCGGCGGTCATCCGCGTTGCGATGAAACCGGGCGCAACGGAATTGATCAGGATATTCCGCCCCTTAAGCTCCCGAGCAAGCGATTTGGTCAGGGCGTCCAGCGCCGCCTTCTCCATCGCATAAGGAATCTGGCCGGCATTCCCCGTGTGGCCGATGACGCTCGAGATGTTGATAATCCTCCCGCTGTCGGCGCGGAGCATGAACTGGCGGAGCAGGCGTTTCGTAAGAACCCAGGCGCCCCGGAGAGTCGCCCGCTGCGCGTCGAACTGTTCGATCCGCATCCTCTGCATGTCTGCGTCAATAGACACCCCGGCATTGTTCACCAGAACGTCGACCCGATCCGTTTCCTGTTTGATCTGTTCCGCCATCGCCTCTACCTGGTCGATATCGGCCAGATCCGCCGCAACGAGAAATCCATCGCCGATCTCCGCAAGCAGCGCCTCTGAAGCCGCGCCGCTCGACCGGTAGTGGATTCCCACTCGAAATCCCTTGGCCGCAAGCTCCCGGACACAGGCCGCCCCAATCCCCGTTCCGCCGCCCGTCACGATCGCCACTTTTTTTTCACTCATTTCCGATACTCCCTGATGGATAAATAGATAAATAATAAATAGGATAAATAGGGACAATAAATAGGGACAGCGCCCTATTTATCCTATTTATCTATTTATCCATCCGTCCGCCGACGGAGTTGACCGACCGGCAGGGATAGTCGGGATAGGCAATCCCCTTGAAGACCCCCGTCCGGGCTCCATGGATTTCGGCGATCCGTTCGCCGTCTACAGAGACCACCCCTTCCCCGATAACAATGCTCGCCCCCGATTCCTTCAGTTGTGTGAAACGCCGCACCTCTACGTCGTACCGCACGCAACGGTTAAAAGGGCGGATCTGGCCGCTGAAGATCACTTCTCCACTGCCGAGCGCCCGGCCCGAACCGAGCGCCCCTCGCCAGACGCAAAAAAATCCCAGGAGCTGCCATACCGCATCCACCGCCAGACAGCCGGGCTGGACCGGATCGGCAGGCATGTGGCATTGAAAATACCAGGCGTCGAGGCGGATATCCTGTTCCGCCACGATCCTCCCCTGACGGCCGTCCCCGGTGATCTCCAGAATCCGGTCCACCATCAGGAAGGGCGGCGCCGGCAGACGGGCAGTGAAATCCTCCGGAGGGTCATCCACCAGAGTCCCGTAGGCGAAGGCGATGAGCTCCTCCAGACCGAAGCGGGAGCATGTTTTAAACTCGTCGTACGTCATCGATCCTTCTCCACGGTGAGCAGCAGATTAGCCCAAGTCAGGCCTGCCCCGACGAGGCACATGACCACGCGATCGCCGGGACACAGCTCTTCCCAGTGCCTGCTCAAAACGGCAGGCGCCCCGGTGCAGCCTGTGTTTCCGAATTCGTCCACGTTGAACCAATGCTCCTCCTCCATTATCCCCACCCGCTCGCACACGGTCCGGAGCGCCCCCATGTTCGCCTGGTGGCCGATGAACCGGAAACGCCCGCTGTTGCCGTTGCGTGAAAGGGGCAGGAGGGGACGCAAGGATTCCGTCATCCGGCGGATCGCAAACCCCTGAACGGCGTTGCCGTCCTGGTGGAAATGACCCGTCGTCGGGATCGTCACCTTCTCCCAAGCTGTGGCGTTCGTCCCGCAGTTGGATTCCACAAATGCCGCTCGTGCTTTCACCGAGGCCGAAAGGACGGCGGCGGTGCTCCCGTCGCCGAACAGGACGGCCGCGGAACGGTCACTGTAATCGATCACGCGGGTGACGTTCTCCGGCTGGACGATGAGCACGAAAGGCGGCAGTTTATCCGCCGCCATCCGGCTGAGGAGGTCGACATGTATCCCGAAGGTCGTACAGGCTGAGTTGACATCGAAACAGGTCGCATCGATCCCCAGCTCCGCCGCCACCATCGCCGCCTCCGCGGGAATCAAAAAGGCCTGGGAGCTGCAACCCGAGATCACCAGACCGATGTCGGAAGGTTTGAGGCCTGCCCTGTCGAGGGCCATCCGCGCCGCGGCCGCAGCGGTCTGTTCGTTCCGGTAGAGGCTGGCTTCATGGGCTGCGCGCGGATCCCGATTCTTCGTCTGACGGATGTAGTCCAGGGGCAGCACCGTCCGCCGTTCGCGTATCCCTACCCGTTCAAGGATCCATGCTTCATCGGTCCCGATATCCAGATCCTCCAGGAACCGGTTCGAAATGACGTTTTCCGGATGGAAGTGACCGATGCCGTGCAGATAGAGCATTAGACCAGTTCCCTTCCGATGATCATATCCTGGACCTCCCGGACCCCCTCGTAGATGTCGATGATCTGGGCGTCCCGGACAAGTTTCGAGATCTCGAATTCCGACATGAATCCGTATCCGCCGTGGAGATGGAGTCCCTGCACGGAGCAGAAGATTGCCGCATCGGCAGCGAGGTTTTTGGCCAGAGAAGCGTAAACGCCCCGGTCGGGCGCCCCCTCCTGGACCAGAAAAGCCGCCTTCATCAAGGCCATCTCCGCCTGCTCGGTCCGTTTCCACATCGCGACCAAGGTATCACGGGCCACGGGCAGATCGCAGATCCGCTGCCCGAACTGGCGGCGTTCCCTCGTGTAGGCCAGGGTAAGGTCGAGGGCGCGCCGTGCGATGCCGACGCCGATCGCGGCCACCATGGGCCGGGCATAGTCGAGGACATCAGTCAGGTATTGAAAGCCGAGCCTCCGGTCGCCGATGATCTGTTCCTCTTCGACTGTGACATCCTCGAAAGTCACGCTCGCCGTATTGGAAAGCCTCTGTCCCAGCTTGTCCTCCGGCTTCCCGGTGACGATCCGCCCCCCGCAGGGAAGCGGGATCTCACGGCAGGCTTGCGATTCGGTCTCCGCCGTCTCCGGCTCCACGGCCAGCGAGGGAATGATGACGCAGGCCATGAAGGGCGAGGTCGGCTTGCCGACCCTGGTAAAGACGGTAAACTGTGAGGCGAAGGAGGCGTTCGTGATGAAGCATTTCGAGCCGTTGAGGATGTACTTCCCTCCCTTTCCTTTCCGGATCGTGGTCGTCATCGCGCTGTTGTCGGATCCCGCCCAGGGTTCCGTCAGGCAGAAGGAGGCCAGAAGCGGCCTCTCCACGAAAGGGCCGAGAAAGGAGCGCTGCTGTTCCTCCGAGCCGTGTATGGCGATCACCGCATTGGCCAGGTCGTTGCACATGGCCGACGTGGCGATGCCGCTGTCTCCGTAGGAAATATCCCGGATGATCAGGGCTGTTGAGATGAGGTCGAGCGAGTAGCCTTTCACCGCCTCCGGGATGGAGAGATTG
>PNOO01000126.1 GCA_013824905.1 Syntrophus sp. (in: bacteria)
ACATGCACCTTCTCGCCAACGGGGAAGGGCTGCTGGTTCCAGGGGTTCTGCACGTCGACCTTGAAGAGGGTCTCCGGGTCCAGTTCGATGTCGTAGCGGATGGCGTTGCCGATATAGGAGGCAAAGTTGACCTTCCCGGCGATCCGATTCATGTCGTCGCTCATTTCGTCGGAGTTGCAGATGGAGGCAACCTCGGGGCGGACGGTGACCTTGCAGGCCTCCCCGGTCTTGAACCGAGCCTCAAAGACGCATTTGATGAGCCCGAAGCGGGTCTCTACGGCCATCCAGCCCTTCCCCTCTTGGATCTCCTTCACCTGGCCGGCGATCAGGTTGTTGATGCCAATGAAATCGGCCACGAAGGGGTTTTCCGGCCTCTGGTAGAGGTCCCTTGGGGAGCCAAGCTGCTGAAGCTTCCCGTGATCGAGGACCGCGATGCGGTCCGAGAGGGTCAGCGCCTCTTCCTGATCATGGGTCACATAGATGGCGGTGATGGCCAGATCTTTCTGGAGCTTCCGGATTTCGGCGCGCACCTGCTGGCGGATTTTGGCATCCAGGTTGGAGAGGGGCTCGTCGAGCAGAAGCACGTCCGGGTTGAGGACGAGGGCGCGGGCCAGGGCCACGCGCTGCTGCTGACCGCCGGAGAGCTGACCGGGATACCGCTTTTCGAGGCCCGTCAGATTGACCAGGGAGAGGGCGCGGTTTACCTTCTTTCCCATTTCCGCGTGGGCCGCCTTCTTGATCTTGAGGCCATAGGCCACATTGTCGAAGATGGTCATATGGGGCCAGAGGGCATAGTTCTGAAAGACCATGCCGATGTTCCGTTCATAGGGGGGAATCGCCGATACCTCCCGGTCTCCGAAGTAGATCTCCCCGTGATCGGGTTTGTGAAAGCCGCCGATGAGACGCAGGATCGTCGTTTTTCCGCAACCCGAAGGCCCCAGCAGCGTAAAAAGTTCGCCGTCCCGGATATCGAGGGAGACATGACTCACCGCCTCCAGGGCGCCGAATCTCTTCACCATGTCTTTGAGTTGGATATTCATAGCCTCATCCGATGATTGTGATCATTTCCCCGTCTGCCCCTCCTCCCGGATGGGGGAGAGGCGGATTGCATGAAGAGCACAAGGGTTTCTTGAAAAACGGGGGGAAACTCCCCGAAGCGGATATCGGGGAGTTTCTCGGAACCGTTGGTCACGAGATGCTATTTTTTGATGAGTTCCTTGTGCTTCTCGGCGATCTCCTTCCGGAAGTAGGCGTTGACCTCCTCGTTCCGCTTTTTCTCGCCGGCGATCTTGGGGTCGTAGATGTTTCCGACCTGGATGTCATAGAAGGAACGGATGCCCGCCGTAAACTGGACCGCCTTCTCCGCGGCGGAGCCGGGCGCTCCCTGAACCTTGTATTTGGAGGTGATGGGGTAGAGGCCGCGCTCCATTAAGATCCTCTGCCCTTCCTCGGTCAGGATGAACTCGATAAAGGCGTGGGCCGCCTTGGGATGGGGGGCGCCCTTGAGCACCGCCATCGGTTCGGGGGTCACGTAGGCGTTTTTGGGGTAGACAAACATCACATCGTAGCCGCCGAGAACCTCGGCGAAGGCCATATAACTGGGAACCGCCACACCGACGGCGAACTCACCCTTGGCCACCACGCTCGGCACGTCGCGGGAGCGGGCCGTGAAGATTCCCGTGTTGGCCGCCAGTTTGGTCAGCCATTCCCAGCCCTTTTCCCACCCATGCATGGCCAGGATCACCTCGTAGCTCGCATGGCTCGAGCTCGACCGGTCCGGCGTGCACTGGGCAATATGACCTTTCAGTTTGGGATTGAGCAGATCGTCCCAGTCCTTGATCTGGACGCCCAGGCGCTTGAGCAGCGTCGGATTATAAATCAGACCGTAAGGTTCCAGTGTAGTCCCGACCCAGAAACCTTTGGAATCCTTCAAGGGAAGCGCTACGGGCTTGCCGATGGCGGCTGGGATCTCGTCCCACATCGCCTTGGGGACGGCAATCTTATCCAGGAGACCCTGATCGGCCAGCAAGTCGAACAGCGTCCCCTCGCCGCCCCAGAAGACGTCCGCTTGCGGTTTTCCCTTCCACTCGACGATCTGACCGTAGGCGACCGGCGTTCCCTGCGGCATGGCGCTGGTCTTCAGGTCCACATTATACTTCTTCTTCACGAAGGCCGCGAAGGCCTTCAGGGCCGGATCATGGACATCCTTGGAAACAGGGGTAATGAGATAAAACTCATTCTCGATCGCCTGGGCGAAACTGATCCCCGTCAGACTGAAGAAACCGATGACTGCCAAGGCAAAGACCATGTAAATGTACCGTTTGCTGCGTTTCATCATCTACCTCCTTTCGCTCGTGCACGAAATACTTCTGTCTGTATGACGTAACAACCCTTTTCCTGCTTATCCGTGCCGCCGCTCTCATAGGCGGCGCTTTTCGTTCCCTCCGTGAACCTTTTTCTTGACTATTGTTTTTTTCTTTTTTACCCTAATCCAAAAAGGAAAATATTGTCAAGCTAAACCGGTCAAAAGGAGAAGACACCATGACGATCCTGAAGCGACACCTGACGGCGGCCTGCCTGATCCTGGCCTGTCTGTTGAACGCCGCAACGGCCCGGTCCGACGAGTTCCACTACAACAACATGATCATCGGCGAACGGGCTTCGGGCATGGGCGGGGCCTTCACCGCGCTGGCCAACGACGCGTCCGGCATGTACTATAACCCCGCCGGAATCGTCCACGCCCAGGCGAAGAGCCTGTCCGCCAGCGTAAATGCCTATTACAGCCTGTCCAAAGAATACCGCGGCGTTATCGCCGGTTCCGATCTCAAGAGGAACTATTCCGCCATTGTCCCCAATTTCTTCGGTGTACAGCAGCCGGTCGGACCCGTCTCCCTCGGTTTTTCCTATTCCGTGCCGGAGCACGCCTTTGAAAACATGGATGAGACTTTCATCGACCTGCCCACAACCCAGGAGGCGCAGCAACGCTTTGGCAATCCGAACCTCCGGATTGCCCGCTATGTCCTGAATCTGAACACAGAGGACAGCATCAACGAATTCGGTCCTTCCGTCGCGATCAAAGTCTCGGAGACCCTGTCTTTGGGGCTGACTCTGTATGTGCACAAGAGGGACTATCTGTTCATTCAAAACGAACTGCTCCGGCTCAGCAACGGACGGGACCAATGGTCCAACTACTACATTAAGATCCGTGAATGGGGAACACGACCCATCCTCGGGCTTCTCTGGAAACCGTCCGAACGATTCTCCTTCGGCGCGGCCCTGTCCCGGACCTTCGTGGTCGATTCCGATGTCGCTTACCAGGAAACCTACCACTCGACCCTGGACAACCCACCCGTCCTGAATAATCAGCGCATCACCTCCACCGACAAGCGGATGTACCCCTGGCAGTGCCGCCTCGGGGTTGCCTACCGGATCAACCCCTCCTGGCTCGTCTCGGGAGACGCGGCCCTGTATCCGGGATTCAGTTACGACATGGTCGGGACACGGGTGGAGCGGGAATCCGTTGTCAACATCGCCCTCGGAACGGAGTATTCGCCCTGGAAGGACTGGATCTTCCGGGGAGGGGTCTTCACAAATCGATCCAACTCACCGGATATCACCGCAGACACGAAATCCGGCGCTGAAAAGATCGACATGTACGGCATTACCGGGTCGATCACCTTCCGGATTATGCAGAGCTCCATCACCGTCGGCGGGAATTACGGGCAGGGATCGGGAACGGCGCACATTACCTCCGACCAGATCGCCCAGGATGTTTCGGCCCGGACCTGGAACGTCTTTATCGCCTCCACGTATCTTTACTGACGTCTGACGAGGGGTCGTTCACCCTTGTCGTGAGTATCGATGGAAAAGCGGAGGAGCTGGACGGGATGCAGGACTTTACGCCTTGTCAACTGGCGGATCTGCATACGACACCCTTCGCAGTCGGTGAGGATGACCTCGGGATCGATCCGTGCAACCTCCTTTGCCAGGTCCCTCCCGATCTCCTCGGTGATCGCGTACTTCTCCTTCTTGAAGCCATAGAGCCCCCCCAGGCCGCAGCACTCCGCCTCGATCAGGCGGATATCTAGTCCGGGTACGCAGCGGAGCAGCTCCAGGGCAGGAAGGCCTATGTTCAGCGACTTCATGTGGCAGGGGGCGAAATAGGCGGCCCTCATCGGCAGAGGTCGGAACTGCACCGCCTGTTTCCCCTCCTCACGGAGGCGAAGGAGAAGCTCGCAGATATCGAAGAGGCGCTTCGCCAGTTCTTCAGCGCCCGGGAGGTTGAGGAGCGGGCCGTATTCGTGGCGGAGCATCAGGCCGCAGCTCGTCGATGAAAAGACGATATCAGTCCCCTCCCGCACTGTCGGCAGAAGTAAAGAGAGGTTCCGGAGCCCCATCTCCCGGGCGCCCCTGAGGTCGCCGACTCCGAGGCGGGGGATGCCACAGCAGCGCTGGGGAGGAATGATGACCGAAAAGCCGTGCGCCTCCAGGAGCGCCACGGAGGCCTTTCCCACATCAACCTCGTTGGTATTCGTGAAACAGCCGTGGAAGTAGGCGATCCGCGGACGACCGGCGGCTTCGCTTGCCGCGGGACGGGTACTGAACCACTCGCGAAAAGTAGGGGTTTCGTATTCGGGAAGTGCCCGTCGCCGGTCGATTTCGAGCACCTTATCGAGGAGCCACCGGATGGTGCGGTTCTTCATCAGGGGGTTCACGATCCTGGAAAAACGGGAGGCCCACTCGCCAAAGAGGTCGCTCCGGACAAGGAGCCAATCCCGGAAGGTCCTTCCCCGCTCGTCCAGATACTTCGCCTTTGCCATCAGATTCAGCTCGGAAATCGGGACCCCGGTGGGACAGACGGTGTCGCAGAGGCGGCAGGCGGTGCAGAGTTCGATCCAGTCGTCGACGGATGCCTCAGACGCCGATCGGAATCTCTGCGCCCCGGGACCCGCCTGCTTCGGCCCCGGAAAGCGGGGAGTGACGCGGGATACCGGGCAGACGGCCATGCAGGTCGCGCAGCGGACACAGACGTCGGGGAGGTTCCGGGGGGGAGTCGGGATTTCATCGGTATGGGTCATGATGCAAGCGACCTCCTGGCTGCCAGATCGCCTGTGGCGATGTCGATCCCTTCGCGTGAATGTTCCTCTATTGCCTGGTGGTGGGCGAGGATCGAGCCCGCTGCCCGGACGTTCTTTAGTATGACCTCTCCCTCTGCATCGACCGGCCGAAGATACTCATCGGTGACGATTCCCGCGCGGTGGATCGGATGCGCCTCCGGCTGGAAGAACCGCTCCCGGAACCATAGCCCGCGCGACTCCGGCTGAAATATGGGGAGGTGGAAGAGGGGTTCGGCGATCCTCTCCATGTCGGCCCAGAGCCCCCCGCCGAGGAAGCGGCCGGTCGCCAGGACATAGCTCTCCGCGCGGTAGACCGTTGAAAGCGGCGGATTATGGACGGTGATCCCTGCGCAACGGCCGTCTTTCAGTTCGGCGGCGGTGACTGGATTTCCCATGAGAAATGTCGCACCTTTCGCAATCAGAATCTCCCGATATCGATGGAATATCCGCAGCCCGGGGATCGAGGGGGGGAGCATCGGGATTTCGAAGACCCTGGCGCCGGTGACCGTCTCCAGGGTCTTCAGGACGTCCGCGGGGGCTCTGAAACCGAGGATTGCGGGAAGGCCGATCCGCTTCTCCCCGGCCATCTGGTGCCGGATCGCCTCGCCGAGTCTCTCTCTGAAGGGCTCCTCATCCATCAGCCGGGCAAGGGCTATCGCGGTAAGACCCTCCAGGCCGTAGCGGGGGAGGGAGAGATTCACACCGCGGCATTGCAAATGGAGAGAAACCGTATCGCTCTGAAAGTCCTTGAAACCCTTCAGACCGACAATCAGCGTATCCGCCTCAGATATCCCTGCGCCGGCGGTCATGGTGACGGGAAGGAGATAAGTCGGACGAAGCGTCCCCGCACCGGTAGGGACGAGGCTGTTTCCGGAGCCGACCGTGTCGAAGGTGTAAGGCGGCGGGAAAAGCCCCCGGAAGGCGCTGAGCGACTCTGCGATCCCCGCCCATCCCGTTCTGGCGTAGGGATGATGGGGATTTGTCGCTATCCAGCGCGTGATGCCCTCCTCCATGTCCGTTTCCGGCGGGATGCAGCCGAGGACGTCGATCGTGTTGCCGAAAAGGGTGACCGATCCCATTCCCCGCCCGATGATCAGGACCTTCGCCCCCATCTCGATCGCCGTTCTGGCTGCGGTGAGCCCCGCGAGGCCCGTTCCGATGACGATCAGATCCCAGCGCTTCACGGCTCACCTCCGTTCGGCGGATTCGTCTCTTCCGGGGCAAGATTGAACAACCCTTTGTAGATGGATTCGATCAGTTCCTCTTCCTTCATGGAGGTTCCCCAGAGGACGGGGCGGATCCCTTTCCATCTCTCCTCGAGAAAGTCCTTCAGGGCGCGGTTGGAACCGCCGAGCCCGGTTTCTTTCTTCATTTCGTTCAGAACGCCGAGGAGGCGGTAAACGCAAAAGCCACCCTGACAGGTCCCCTTGGCCAGACGGGTGCGGTGGAGGATATCCTGGAGCTCTCGTACCTTTCCCTCGCGGAGGATCGCATCCACCGCTTCCCGGGGGACGAGCTCACAGTCGCAGAGAAGTTCGCCCCGGGCGGCGGGGATCTGATGCCGCAGCCGGAGGAGACGGTCCTTCAGAGTATGGCCTCGGCCGGCGCCGGGGAGGGGCTGGGCATGGGTGATACAGGGCACATGGAGCCCCAGCCGCGCGCAGATGAAGTCGGCCGTCCTCTCCGCCATGAGGCGGTAGGTCATGAGTTTTCCGCCGGTAATGGTGATCAGCCCCGTCAGGCCGTCGCAGCGTCCGTGGTCGATCAGGGCAAAACCACGGCTGATCTCCCGATCGTCGCGGACACCCGCCGCCTGGACGAGGGGGCGGACGCCGGCATAGGCGCGAGTGAACCGTTCCCCCTTGATGGCGGGGATCATCTTCGAGAGTTCCCCGACCAGGAACGAGACCTCCTCCGGAGTGACCTCGAAATGCTCCAGATCCTCTACGCGCAGGGAGGTGGTTCCGAGGATGGA
>PNOO01000127.1 GCA_013824905.1 Syntrophus sp. (in: bacteria)
GAGTTTGGTTACGGCCTCCAGCGCATAACAGCAGATCCTCTTCGGACCCATGGAGGTAAGGAGATTTCCGGCGCCGTCGAAATGGATCTTGTCTCCGACCTTGTGCTGGCTGGCGCATCCGTGAGATTCTACGACTTCAAAAAGGATGGTCTTGTTCATCAGGGCCTCCGCCTTGGAAAGGACGTCGGTGTTGCGCGGATTTTCTATGAACACCCTGGCTTCTTCGTCGGTGTACCCCAAGTGGGCTTGCATCATCTTTTCTATTTCATCGATTTTCATCTCTCTCCTCCTCTCCTTTTGTTATTCATGGCGCACTCTGGGCGGAACATTTTTTCGCTGCCAACATATCTCTTGCCTTTAGGAATTGGAAGTGGCATAATCGACAAAAAAGAGGGGATAAACGACATATCCTCTCCGGAGGTGATCATGAAAAAAATTACCATCCTTGCCTTGCGAGGCGCTGCGGCATCTAGCATCACCGGCCCAATGGATGCCTTTCTTTTTGCGGGTGTGCTCTGGAATATCGCGTGCGGCCAGAAACCATCGCCCTGCTTCGAGATCACCGTCGCCTCGCCGGACGGCAAGGCAGTGAAATGCGCCAATCGGCTGTATATCGAGCCCCATTGCGCCATCCATGACGTGAAAAACGCGGATTTGATCATGATCTCCGCCATCGCCGGCGACGTGGAAAGGGCGATCGGGAGGAACAAAGAGGCCATTGACTGGCTGGTCCGGCAATACCGATCCGGGGTGCACATCGCCAGCATTTGCACGGGCGCCTTTATCCTGGCCGAAACCGGGCTCTTGAAGGGGAAGACGGCAACCACCCACTGGGGTTACGTCGATCTGTTCAGGAGAAGATATCCCCTCGTTCATCTCCGCCCTGACGCCCTGATCACGGACGAGGGGGATCTTTACTGTTCCGGCGGTTCAAACGCTTACAACGATCTGTCGTTTTACCTGATCGAAAAACTGAGCGGCCGGGATATCGCCGTCCAGTGTTCGAAGGCGATGGTTCAGGACTTCGGTCGCGCCACCCAGGCCCCCTATGCGGCATTTCGCTTCCCGAAAGGCCACGCCGAGCAGGATATATTGGCCGTCCAGCGATGGATCGAGGAGAACTACACGGAGGGAATCACTATCGCCATGCTTGCCGACAGATGCGCCATGGGCCAGCGGACATTCGAACGCCGTTTCAAGCAATCAACGGGCGAGTCTCCCATCGCCTATCTCCAGAAGGTGCGGATCAACGCGGCGAAAGCCTTATTGGAAAGGCCGCACTCGACCTTTGAAGAAGTGACCTATCACGTGGGATATGAAGACATCAGTTCCTTCCGGAAGATCTTTCAGCGACACACGGGCCTCCGTCCGAAGGAGTATCAGCGACTCTTCCAACAGCGGAATCAGATACAACGGGCAGGCTGAAAAAGTACTACAATCTCATCGTTTTCGGATCAGATCTCGGAAATAACGGACAACGTCAGCGGTCGCCCAGTCCATTGGGCCGATAATGATCTGTTCGATCCGACCGTCCTTGTCGATGATAAAACTTTCCGGAATACCGGTCGTTCCATAGAGATATTTGGTTGTACCCTTGGGATCCAGAAGCGCGGGGAAACTCAGATGGTTTTCTTTCATAAACGGGGCGACAACCTTCGCCCCCGATGCATCAATACTCACGGCCAGGATTTCAAAATCTTCCCCCTTCAACTCTTTATAGAGTTTTTCCATCGACGGCATCTCTTCCCTGCAGGAGGGACACCATGTGGCCCAGATATTGAGAAAGACCACTTTACCTTTGTAGTCGCCCAAGCTGACCATTTTGCCGTCGAGTCCGGGAAAGGCAAAATCGGGTGCGGGAAGCCCCGGCTGAAGCAAGGACTTTGGTGGGGAATTGAATAACGAATCCTTCTCCTGCAGCAGAATAATGACCGCAGCGACCATCACAAAAAAAACAAGAAAGAGGAGTGGTTTTTTGCCTTGCATTTTTATCCGCCGTTCAGAAAAAGAGAACTAAAGACCAAAATCGACCCAGAAGAACTGACTATAAGTCGATACCCATTGAAACAGATTAAATAACAACATCAATCCCACGATGACCAGGATCGCACCCATACCCATCTCGATAATATGCATCGCTTTACCATATCGACCAAGCGTCCCGGATAGCCACCCGATGCCCAGGGCGGCGATCAGGAAGGGAACAGCCAAACCAAGCGAGTATGAAATGAGCAGCTTGGCCCCCAGGGCAACAGAACCGCCGTTGATTGCCAGTGTCAGGATGGCGCCGAGAACCGGACCGATGCAAGGCGACCAGCCGGCTGAAAAGAACACGCCCATCAGGAAAGAGGAGATATATCCCCATTTGCGGTCGGGATGGTCATGGATGCGCACGTCATATTCCAGAAAGGTGATCCTAAATAGGCCGGTCATATGCAGGCCGAATACGATGACCACGATCCCGCCGATGCGCGCCACCCAATTGCGCAGGTCATAGAGCAGGGCGCCGAAGGCGGATGCCGCAACGCCAAGAAGAACAAAGACAACGCTAAAGCCCAATACGAATGCCAAACCGTGGGTAAAGGTCACGAAGCGATTTCCTGGCCTGTTTTCACCTCCGGCCGCGCGGCCGCCCAGGTAACCGATATATGCAGGGACCAGGGCGAAGACGCAGGGGGAAAGAAAAGAGGCCAGTCCGGCCAAGAACGCCAATCCGATAGAGATGTTGAAACCCATGGTGACCTGCCTGTTGGCTGCTGTAAACGTTTGCTCCGCTGATCAGAATTTGCCTTTGGTTGGGGTCATACAGTGTTAATTTTTGAGCTTCATCAGCAGATCTTTGGTGTGTTCGTTGTCCGGATTGAGTTTCAGGGCCTTCTCAGCGGCTGCCCTTGCTTCCTCCCGTTTGTTGCTTTTCGCATACAGAACGGCCAGATTATAATGGAGCACATCGGATTCGGGGTCTATTTTCAAGCACTTCAGGTAGATATCGGTCGCATCTTCCAATCGGTCCGCCCTGCGGAGAGCGACCGCATAGTTGTTGAAAACAGGAACCGTTTCCTTGATGGGATCCACGGTCTGTTTGAGACAATCGCCCGCTTTGTCCATTTGGTCCTGATCGAGGTAGATTTGTGCGATGCTGATCAGTTCCAAATCGGTGGGGTGGGCAGTCAAGATGCTGAGAATCACCTTTTCCGCTTCCGCGTTTCTTCCGGCGGCAAAATAGGCGCCTGCCAGATCGATCTTCCGTTCATAATTCAGGGGATTCATCTTGACCGCCTGTTCGAGGGCGAGGATTCCCTGGTCATATTGCCCGAGGTTCAGATGAATTTTCCCAAGCAGATTCGAATGCTGGCTGGACCGGCTTTTTTCGTCCGTATCGGCGATCATCGCTATTGCCTTGTCATATTCTTCAACCTGATAAAGGCACTCGCATGTCATCAGGGCAACCCTCTGGTTCTTTGTACTCTTGAGGATCTCAAAGCCCAGCTCCAGGGCTTCACGATAATTCTTCGACAACTTGAGCCGCCGCATCTCACTGATTTTTTGCTTCATTTCATCTGTAGAAGCGCTTTTTGCCAATGCCAGTTTGATATTTTTGATCAGATCATTTTCGCTGAAGGGTTTCACCAGAAAACCATCAGCCCCTTCCTCTACGGCATAAAGCACCTTGTCGGAAGCCCTCTCATCCGAGATCATCATGACGGGTATTGTATAAAGCCGGGGATCGCCTTTGATGTGCTTGAGCAGTTCAATACCGCTCATGTTCGGCATATTCCAGTCTGTAATGACCAGGTCTATCGGCTTTTGGGCTATATGCCTCAGGGCATGTTTGCCGCCCTCTGCAATACTCAGATTAACATAACCGTTTTTTTTCAGCATTACCCGCAGCATATCGCGCATCTGCGGCAGATCATCCACCACAAGCAGGCTTTCATCATTTGTCCTCTTAAACGGTCGCAGGGGGCCTTTATAGATCGCCATCGGTATTTCACCTGATATCGCGTCAAGACTACTTCTTATAAAGCTTGGCGAGTTCCTTAAGAAAAGCTGACTCCCCACCTATAAATACTTTTCCCGAATCTTTCCAACGCATTCGATTCGCTGAACTCATGCTGTTTCGGCTGAGGTGGCGCTTGCCGCAGGCAGATAAAAACGGTTGGCATAATCTCTTACCATCCGGTCGGCGCTGAAGCGCCAGCCGAGACTCTGAATGGCATGCTTCATTCTCCTGATCCAGTAATGGGGAATACCGTCCTTGTCCCTCTCGTAGTATAGCGGAATTACCTCATTTTCGAGGGTGTCGTAGAGATATTCGGCATCCCTTTGGTATTGTACATCAGGATCGTTGTGCATACCGCCATGACCGATGGCAAAACCGTTTTCACCGTCGTATGCTTCATTCCACCAGCCGTCGAGGACGGACAGGTTCAGCCCCCCGTTGAGGAGCACTTTCTGACCGCTGGTCCCGCACGCTTCCAGCGGTCGCCGGGGAGTGTTCAGCCACACATCGACTCCTTGAACAAGATGGCGTGCGACGTTGTAATCGTAGTTTTCAACGAAAACCACCCGTCTCCTGTAGGCGTTGGTATAGCTGAATTGCGCGATTCTCTGCAATAGCCGTTTGCCGTCGTCATCCCGGGGGTGGGCTTTCCCGGCAAAAATGATCTGTATCGGTCGGTTTGCATGTTCGATGAGTTTTGCCAGGCGCTCGGGTTGCGATAATATCAGGTCCCCTCGTTTGTAGGTTGCAAACCTGCGGGCGCAGCCGATTGTCAGCACGTCCGGATCGAGGATCTGATCGATTTGGTTTGTTGTCTCGCGATGGCCCAGGCGCTCCGCCTGTAACTGCAAGCGTCGACGGACGAAGCGAATGAGGCGCATATTCAAATTCTGGTGCGTCTCCCATAATTCTCCATCATCGATCTCGGCGACCTTTACCCACATGTCCGGGTGCGCCATTCGTGTGGGCCAATCTTGTCCCAGATGCGTCTCAAACAATTGGTACTGCTGGGGGGCCAGCCAGGACAATATATGCACCCCATTGGTAATGTGGCCGATAGGAACTTCCGCCTCCGGCCGTGTCGGCCAGAGAGAATTCCACATCAGTCGACTGACTGTCCCATGAATGGCCGAAACGCCGTTCGCCCGGCGTGAGTTTTTCAAAGCCAAGACCGTCATGCAGAAAGGTTCCGACCTGTCCTGCGGATTGACACGTCCTAAAGCCATAAAATCATCGTGCGACAATCCCATTTTCTCCCGGAAGATGCCTAAATGCTCTTCGATCAGATCTGCTGAGAACCGGTCGTGACCGGCGGCAACGGGGGTATGTGTGGTAAATACGGTATATTGAGATACGCGTCTTTGGGCGCGATGAAACGGAATCCGGTCGTATTCCATAACTCGGCGGATTTCTTCGAGGATGGCAAAGGCACTGTGCCCTTCGTTTAAATGGAGCACTCCGGGGAAATGTTTAATGCCTGCAGGATGCGTGCACCGCCAATCCCCAGCAGCAGCTCTTGTCGTATGCGTAATTTATTGTCGCCGCCGTACAGTCGTGAGGTTAATTGGCGATCTTCGGTGGAGTTTCCCTCGATATTGGAATCAAGCAGATACAGAGGCACCCGTCCTACTTGGATTTTCCAGACCTGAGCCTGGAGAGAGCCGCCGCGTGTGTCCATACGTACAATAAGAGGTTGTCCGCTCGCATCCGTCACTCTTTGCAACGGTAGATTGTTGATATCGAGATTGACGTAATCCTCTTCCTGCCAGCCATCCGCGTTCAAACGCTGACTGAAATAGCCTTGTTGGTATAAAAAACCGATTCCCATTAAAGGAATTCCCATATCAGAGGCGCTTTTTAAATGGTCTCCCGCCAGGATGCCCAATCCGCCGGAGTAAATCGGCAGGGATTCATGCAGCCCGAACTCAGCAGAAAAATAGACGACCAGCCGCTTGTGGAGATTGCCGCAGTGTAAAGCGCCCCATGTTTTACTTGCTTGGACGTACTCATTCATCCGCCTGAAGGCGTAGTTGATTCGACTGTGGAGCACCAGTTCGGATGCCCGTTCCTCGATTTGCTCCGGTGTGATCCGATTCAGAAAGGCAATGGGATTATGATCGACCTGGCGCCAGAGAAGCGGGTCCAAGTCCCTGAAAAGGTCAATGACCTCCGGATGCCAAGTCCACCAGAGGTTCAAAGCCAGCGCATGAAGACGGTCATGGAGATGGTGATTTGGAGTTGTCATCGATAAGCCTCCTTAGCATCGATGGAATCACCCTCAACGATCAACTTACCGGTTGTATAAAAAAGGGGGCGCCCGCTGGGCCCGTTTTGGAAATCATCCCGGTGAGGATTGTTGATGGAGTCAGTTTCGTTAACAGCGGGAATCCCCTCCTGGATTAGGTACGGCCGGTCTTGCCTTTGCAGGGGATGACAAAGACGGGGATTGGGCTGCGCCTGATGATTTTTTCGGCGACGCTTCCCAGAAAGACATGTTTGAGTCCCGTCCTCCCATGCGTGCCCATCACGATAATATCGACATTTTCCTTTCGAATGAACTTAAGGATTTCCTCATCTTCACCTCCGGACCGGGTGACGATTCGGACTTTGGTCTTATCCTTGATCTGGCTCAGATACTGATCTTGATATCTCTCATCGATGTTTTCTTGAATGGCTTTTTTTATCTTTTTAAAATTCTCTCTATTGGAGTAAAGAACTGAATAGTACTGATTGGGGATCTCCGGGATGACGTGGAGGATGTAAAGTATGCCCTCATCTCTTTTCGCCACGCCGAAGGCGTAATCGAAGGCGCAATCCGAATTTTCAGAGAAATCGGTACAGAAGAGGACTTTTTTGTATTTTGGATACTCGATCATTTTTTATCCTCCTTTTTTCAGCTATTGCAGTGCAACCATGTATCCGTTGACCCGCGATGAAACTGCTGGCTGAATGTAACGGGAAGGTGCGCAAGTGTCAAGGATTCTCTTCCTGTC
>PNOO01000128.1 GCA_013824905.1 Syntrophus sp. (in: bacteria)
AACTTTCTTAAGATCGGCGCTCAAGGGTACATCGATAAAAATATCTTGAATTTTGTGCAGGGAAGTTATTACGTCAAACTCAACAGTTTCAATACCGGCGCCGAGGACCGGGAGATATTGCAGGCCGTAGCAAGAAAGGTGGCGGATAACTTAGGGGAGAAGGGAGGCCTGCCTTTCATTTTGTCCGCTTTCCCGCCGGACGGGAAAAAGGGCAATTCCGAAAAATATATCACGAGGAATTTTCTGGGATACACTTTTTTCAATGCCGCCTATACCGCCGATTACGAGCTTGCCGGCAAGGCGTTTAAACTGTTTCTCATCGAGGCGGAGGATAAAAATGAGTGCAAAAGTATCATTCAGAAATACCTCCGGCAGGTCAAAGATCCCGAACGGGACGTGACCGAAGGGCGCTATACGGTATCGGACCCTCACCATGGGGTGATTGATCTTTTCTGGAAGGGGTCGTATATCTGGGGCGCCGTTGATTTGGCGGATGCCGATTTGCGATCGAAGCTCCTTAAGCAATTTGAAACGAATATGAAACTCGGAAAAGGAACGCTTGACCTGAAGGGCGTCACTCGCTTTACGCTGTTCTGATGAGGGGAAAGAGGTGAACGATGGAGAGAAATGGGGTCGGCAGAAGGGATTTCATGAAGACGACGCTGGCGGGGTTCGGCGGACTCTTTTTCCTCTCCGCGGCGGATAAGGCGCCGGAGGAAAAACTCATCGACGTCAAGGGAAAGGGGCGGAAACTGGTGTATCGAACCCTCGGGAGGACAGGGCTGAAACTCCCCGTGATCAACATGGGGGTGATGAACTCGGACAACCCCAATCTCATCCGGACCACCCTGGATTCCGGCATCGTCCTTCTGGATACGGCTCATGCCTACATGCAGGGCCGCAACGAAGAGGTGATCGGAAGCGTGATCAAGGGACGCCCCCGTGATTCCTACTACATCGGCAGCAAGGTGAGCCTTCCCCAGGATCGAACGACGGGCCGCTACATCGACGGGGCGACGGAAGCGGAATTCCTCAAGAAGCTCGATCTCAGCCTGAAGCGTCTGGGGATCGACCATGTGGACATCCTCTATAGCCATAATGTCTCCCATCGGGAATCGGCTTCGTACGAGCCGGTGCTCAATGCGATGGCGAAGGCAAAACAGGCGGGGAAATTCCGCTTTGCCGGGATCACGACCCATACGAACGAACCGGAGGTCATTCATGCGGCTGTCGATACAAAATTTTATGACGTGATCCTGACCGCCTACAATTATCAGCAGAAACACGTTGCGGAGGTCAGGGACGCGATTGCCCGGGCGGCCCAGGCAGGGATCGGGATTGTCGGCATGAAAGCGATCCGGGGAGGGTATCGGCAGACGCCTTCTGTAAAGAGTCCCTCCGCCGCGCTGAAATGGGTTCTGCAGGATCCCCATGTGCATACCATCGTCCCCGGATTCACCACCTTCGACCAGTTGGACGTCGACCTCGCCGTCATGGAGGATATCCGCCTCAACGATGCCGAGAAGAAGGATCTGCAGAAGGAGGCCTCCTTACCGGGACTCTACTGCCAGGGCTGTCGGGAGTGTCTGGGACAGTGCGTCGCGCGGCTTCCCGTCCCCGACCTGATGCGGGCCTATATGTATGTGTACGATTACAGGAATCTCGCCATGGCGCAGGATCTCGTCCTGTCCCTGGGGCTCCCCTCCGGGGTGTGCGGGGAGTGCACCTTCTGTCCGGTGAAGTGTTCCATCGGATTTCCGGTGCGTGAGAAAATCCGGGATATCGTCCGGATCCGGGAGATCCCTACGGAATTTATTGCTTGAAAGGTTGCAACAGATCATGGCTGGCGATAAACGAGGCATATCACGACGGCAGTTCTTGAAGGCAACCGCGGCAGGCGTCACCATCGGCCTGGCGGGCTATCCGGATTTTCTCACGGCGGCGGAGGAAGCCGATCTCGCAGTGATTTCCGGCGAGCCGGCCGCCGCCACCCGGAAGGCCCTGGAGGCCCTGGGAGGCATCGGCCGCTTCGTCAAAAAGGGACAGCGGGTCGTCATCAAACCCAATATGTCCTTTGCCAAGACGCCCGACTTCGCAGCGACGACCCACCCCCTGGTCGTTGTCGCGGTGGCCCAGGCCTGCCTCGAAGCAGGCGCCCGGGAGGTCCTGGTTTTGGATCATACCCTGCAGCGGGCTGAACTCTGCCTCGAGCGGACGGGCATCCGCGATGCGTGCAGGAACATGCCGGGTGTCCATGTCCTTGCCCTTCAGGACCGGAAATTCTTTCAGGAGATCCGAATTCCCCAGGGGAAGGTACTGGACCGGGTGGAGGTCCTCAAAGATATTCTCGACAGCGTCCTGATCAGCGTCCCCGTGGCGAAGTCCCATTCCGCGACGGGTGTGAGTCTCGGCTTGAAGGGACTCATGGGGCTGATCTGGGATCGGGACAGCTTCCACTCCCAGTTCAACATCAATCAGGGGATCGCGGACCTGGCGACGGTGATCAGGCCGCAGCTGACCATCCTGGACGCCACCAGGGCCATGGCTTCCGGCGGGCCCGGCGGGCCGGGCGACGTCAAGAAGCCGAACCTCATCATCGCCGGCGTGGACCCCGTGGCGGTCGATTCCTACGGTGTAGGCATTGTTCCGTGGTACGGCCGGAACTTCAAGGGCCGCCAGGTGGAGCATCTGCTGATTGCCCACGAGCGGGGCCTGGGGCAGATCGATGTGGAGAAGCTCAAAATCACCAAGGGAACCGTATGAGGAAAACCATCCAGGCCCTGTCGCTTCTCCTCTTCACCGCTTTCTTTCTTCTGGCGACCTATCGGCTCCCGGACTGGCTTCCGGCTGATATTTACCTCAGGCTCGACCCGCTCCTCGGGATCAATGCCGTCATCGCTTCGCGGGAGTTCATCGCCCGCGTCCTCTGGTCGCTCCTCCTGGTCGGGGCGACGCTGGCCGTCGGACGGTTCTTCTGTGCGTATGTCTGTCCATTGGGCGCCTCCATTGATTTTCTCGATTTTCCCTTTTTCCGGAAGGTCCGGCGCGGAGATTTGAAAACGGATTCGCGACTCCGCAGGTGGAAATATTTTCTCCTCATCGTGATCATCGCCGCCGCTGTGGCGGGCGTCTCCCTTGCCTATCTGATCGACCCGATCGCCCTTCTGACGCGGTTTTATACCCTGGTCCTCTACCCCCTGACCATCGCCGTCGTCAACCTCCTGCTGGATCTGCTCCGCCCCCTCTCGCAGGGATTGGGATGGGTCGGCCTCGCCCATCTTCACTATCCCCAGCCCGTCTATTACATGACGGCCCTGACGCTCGTGATCTTCGGGGCGGTGATCGCCCTTAACCGCCTCGCGCCGCGGTTCTGGTGCCGGTATCTCTGCCCCCTGGGCGCCCTGCTCAGTCTCATCTCGCCGCTCGGTGTTTTCAAGCGCCGGGTCAACGAGGAGTGCAATCGATGCATGGCCTGCCAAAAGGCCTGCCCCATGGGGGCGATCCCTGAAGACCCTCTGAAGACCCGCGGGCCGGAATGCATCCAGTGCCGGGAGTGCGCCGGGACCTGCCCCCAGAAGGCGATCTCCTTCCCGGTCTCTTTTTCGGGGATCGGCGAGTATTCCCGCTTCGATCTGTCCCGCAGAGGATTGTTCACCTCCCTGGCCGGGGGGCTGACCTTCGGTTTTATTGCGATCCAGAACCCGTTTACCCTTCTCCAGGGCAGGCGGCAACTCATCCGGCCTCCCGGGGCGCTTCCCGAAACCGAATTCCTGCGCACCTGCATCCGCTGCGGGGAGTGCATGAAATCCTGCGTGACCAACACCCTCCAGCCCTGCCTCTGGGAATCCGGCATGACGGGCCTCTGGACCCCGAAGCTGGAACCGCGGATGGCGGCGTGCGAGCCGAACTGCAACGTCTGCGGCAAGGTCTGCCCGACACAGGCGATCCGTTCCCTGTCCCTGGAGGAGAAGACCTATGCCAGGATCGGAACGGCCGTCCTGCGCAAGGAGACGTGCCTGGTCTGGGCCCAGAATAAGATGTGCCTGATCTGCGATGAGATCTGTCCCTACAATGCCATTGTGTTTCGGCCCGTGGAGGGATATCGACGGCCGGTGGTGGTCGCCTCGCGATGCAACGGCTGCGGGTACTGCGAGCAGCGATGCCCCGTCAAGGGCGAATCCGCCATTGTCGTGATGACGGACGGAGAGATCCGCCTGAAGGAGGGTTCTTACATCGCCGAGGCAAAGAAGCTCAATCTGGAATTCAAGCCCGACCCCGGCGATGATAAGTTCGTGATCGAGGAGTCCGGATTCAAGGTCGATCAAGAGAAGCAAAAAGAAGAGAAACTCCCGCCTACCGAAGAGCCGGCACCGCAGAAGCCAAAGGGGTTTCTGTAAGCACCCCTGATTCACCCCAGTCCGGACGGTATCCCATTGGGAAGACAACGCTCAATGGGAACGATCCTTGGCGACTCCAGTGCGGCGCGACATACGGGGTCACCGGGCGATTGCGATCCTCGATCAGATCCTGCTTCCAACACGCGAGGCCCTCATCCTTGAGAAGGCTGCACCTTGCGGCAGGCAAGGATATCGATAGTTTATTGAAGTCGGTGAGGGAGGACAATGAATTTTTATAGCAGCTTTCAACCCGTACTGGTTAACTAAAAAGACAGGTGCTGGTTATTGTGTCCACCTACTTATCAATAACTTGCCATGACTGACGGTATCGCAGATTAACGAAGGAAAGGTGCAACGTCGAGCTCACTTGCAGAATGGGCGTAAGACCATTCTGTCGAGTGCAGCGCCTTGTTCTGCTTGCATTGGTTTTCGTCTCCTTTGATGGAACTAGCCGCGAGTCATAATTCGCAAGCAATCCTAGACCAAGCCGTATTCTTTCATTTCACCGTGGACCTCTTGGATCTCGCGGTTCAGTTGGGTGATATATTCATTAGCAACCTGAGAGAACAAATCTTCTCGGACCTCCTCCAGTTTGATCTGAAACTCTCCGACCTTGATCCGGGTTATGATCTTATTGAACGCACTTTTAACCTCGTTCGGCTTGTCCTCGGACATCGGAATGCTGATATCCTCGTCTCCGGTTTCAATCTTGATGAAGTGCTTGTCATCAAGGCTCTCTACAGTCGCCCTAATTGTTTCCATAGATTTTTCTCCGCTCTCCAAATGCTTCTTCTCCGCCTTCAAGGGTTCTCATGCTGACCTTTTTCCAATCAAGCTGATCACCCACATCCTCCGGATTCACTAGATTGTTCGTGAAGGGGTTGCCTATATAGGTGCTATACCCTGCTTTCCCGTGGCACCGGTAAACCGAGCTGTAAGGAAGAGTCCGCACGGCAATATTTGCATCATGAGTTGAAATGAACACCTTCTTGCCTGCCCGCGCGCGCTCCTTAATCAGCGGCACAATAACATCATTGATATATTCATTGCCCAAGCTCCTCTCTGGCTCGTCCAGAATGTATACCTCTTTGTCAGTCCCCAGCTCTTTCTGCAACATGACCATCGAGGACTCACCACTCGACGGCGAATAGGGATGCCCGTCTAGCGCAAAGTATCTTTTGAACAGAAGCAACTCGTAAACCGTATTGATGTCTTCCACGTCCTCAATCACATTGAGTTCGGAAATGTGCTGAAACAGATCATCGGCATAGGCGTGCTTAAGGATCTTCCGGACACAATTGACGAACTTCTTCTGCGGCCCCTTTTTAACCCCTGTTAGGCTCGACAGAACACCGTCCGTAATAGCGCCGCTTTGGAACTTAAACTCCGTCCGAAGCTGCAAATCCCCCTTGTTTGAGCCGAGACTACCAACAAGCTCAGTCTGCATGGGAATCTCTGTGTCTACGCTCTTAACGATCTTGGCGGCGTTGACCTCGATCTTAATGCGGTTCATCGCGTAGTCACGAAAACCTGTTGTTGTCGGTTTGGCTGGCGTTCCCGTCTTCCGCTCCACCTCTCTGCGGAAAGCCTTGATCGCTGAGTTCAGAAAACAAATCTCTTTCCAACCTGAAAAGCTGGTCCACTCCCTCTTGCGCAGGCGCTCCAGCAGCTCTGACAGAATGCGGGCGACCTCCATGAGTTCCTCTTCGTCGACTTCCTTCTTCACGGAAGGGTTATTAGCCAGAAACTCCAAGAATTCTGCTGTCGTTCCCGCGGCCTCAGTAAACTCGGAAAACTCTCGCTTAGCGCTGCTCTCTTCCTCTGGATCAATGTCTTTGAGCAGGATCTTCTTCGCGTTCCAGTTTGTGCTCTTCGCCGCGAAGTAGACTACGTATTTGCTGAGGCCTGTAACGGCAACCTCACCCGCGCCCCGCAGGGCTTCGATCTCATCCGAGCAGTAGTTGATGCTGTGCGTATTAAGATTGATTGACAGATCTCTGCCTCTGGTATCGAAAATCTCATCCAGGCGATCACTCGCGGATTCATAGACTCTGGCATCGATCCCGTTCTCCGAGTAGTGCTTGGCGATGGCCTTCAGAATGCAAGATTTGCCAGTTCCTTTCGGCCCAAAAACGACATTGATGTCGTTGAATGCCTTTATTTTCAGAATCGAGCTATCGTCAAAAGGAAGCAGAGCAAGATCCTCGGACGTCTTCCTATCCAGCACCGTGTTGATTGTCGTCGGATCTTTTTTTAGTAGCAGGCAAAAATGCTCAAAACTATCGACAGGGAGCCGAAGGTCAGGCAGTTCGTCAGAAAGCTCTTCGTACTCCACCCAGTCGTTGATATCAGACCCGTAAATTGAAGAGTGCCCGTGTGAGATATAGATGCCTGCCGAGATCGAGTTGGTAACCTCTTTGATCACACATCCCGGGTTATTTGTTTTGGTCTCCAGCATCTCGAGCACTTCGTCCGAGAGGTTGGGCTTCTTCTGCTTGTAGTGGGCGACGTATAGCGGATTGAAAGTGTCGAACCTCTCAAGAACCTCCTCAATCGTTGCTGTAAAGCTGTCTGGACTGGAATCCTTGGTTA
>PNOO01000129.1 GCA_013824905.1 Syntrophus sp. (in: bacteria)
CCATCCGGACCTGGAAAGACTGGGAACGGCTCATCCTTTTATGCCATTTCGCCGTCATGACCCGGCCGGGCTATGTAAACCACGGGTTGGAGACGATCCTCACCCCGGAATTCGCCTCCCGGTTCACCTATGATGAGGGGTTAAAAGGGTACTGCGGACCAAAGGGACACACGCTCTATTTCCGCGAAGTCACCTTCCTCGATGTGGCTTCAAGCAACATCCGCAGAAGGGCCAAAGAGGGGAAAGCGATCAACTACCTCGTCCCCGACTCAGTCCGCCACTATATCGTCAAGAACTCCCTGTACAAAGGCAAATAAGGGAAACGGGTCATTCTTTACGTCTCAGAGCGGTGTAGAGCTCATCGTGGAGAGGCATTGGAACGCCGAAGAGGCGCCCGGCCCGGACGGCATAGCCGACGAAGAGCTCCAGCTCGGTCCGTCTCCCCTTTTCGAAGTCGAGCTGCATGGATGATCTGGTCGCATGAGGAAAGCGTTCGACCGTCGCGATTCCGCGATCCGCGCTGTCCGCCGGAAGGGCGATCCCCTTCGCCGATGCCAGACGCTCAATCTCCGCCATCAGCCCCCGGACCATCCCCCTCCCCTTCTCGTCCGCCATCACATCACCGAAGCACAATCTCATCAGTGACGTCACTCCTGCCATCGGGCTCACGAAGAGGTACTTTGTCCAGAGGGGAACGGCGATCGAGGCCGACAGCTCCGCCTTGATCCCGGCTTCCTTCAGGAGTGTCTCCAATGGGCGGTACATCTCGGCCTGCCCGTCATCGGGGCCGAAGAGGAGCTGACAGCTCCCCCCCACCTGGCGGACAATGCCCGGCGCCTCGATGAAGGCGGAGATATACACGCAACCACCCAGAACCACGCCCCGGGGCAGGATCGACCGGAGCCGCTCGGCGATATCGACACCGTTCAGTACCGGAAGGACGACCGTCTTTTCATGCAGAAGAGGGACGAGCGCAGCTGCAGCCGCTTTCAAGTCGTACTCCTTCACGCAGAAAAGGACAAGGTCGCATCGCCCCGCTTCAGACGGGTTGTCCGTTACCAGGTCTGGCCTGACCCTGAAATCCCCTTCCACCGTCTTGAGCAGCAGACCGTCGCTCCGGATCGCCGCCAGATGCGCCCCCCTGGCAACAAAGACCACCCGATGCTCCGGCGAGCCGGCATATTTCCGGGCGATCTTTCCTCCGAAATAACCGCCCACCCCTCCGAGACCCACAATCGTAATCTTCACAAAAAGCCTCCTATATCTGACTGTTTCATATCCGAAAGCACCCAAGCCGTAGGCTCGTCAGATTAACTTCAACCATGAGCAAACAAGTGATTTTCCCTTTGCTCGACCCCTCATCACGGCTTTTCCTATCACAAAAAAGATCGCCCTTACAGCATATTTATCTCGACTTCTTAAACACCATGAATTTGCATAGATCAGTTCATCTCAGGCGGATAACCGTGAAGACGGGCGGGTTTCCGCAGCGAATCCACCCTCGAATCAGACAACCGGATGTTGTCGGTTGCTCTTTCATTAAGAGCGATCCCAAACGGGCTACCCCGGCGAAGATGTATATGGACGGGGTGGAATTCATGCCCACCCATCGAAACGTCCTCACCCCGCCCTGAATTGAGGCTGCCCCGATCTTGTCTAAGGGACGGTTCGACAGGCGCCTTCCCGTAACGAGCAAAGGCCGGCATGACCGGCCTTTGCCTTGCCTCATACCTGAGTGATTTTCAACTGTAGCAAAAAACAAACCGGTGCTTGTACCGATGGAAAGAGGGATTGATTTTTTTACTGCCGACCATGTTAGAACGGACGTCAGGAAATGCTGTTTCTTTAGTAAGCTGAAAGAAGTAGGCTGTCTTATTTCTATTTCTTAGTAGATTTCAAAAGATAATTGTGATAGTGAGACTCAAAATATGAAAAGCAGTTGAATAAGTTCCATCCCGGATAACCATGCTGGAGGGAAATATGCACTGGCTGATAATACCCCGTTTTCTACAAAAAGAATGGGGTTTTTTTATTGCGGATTAGGAGGGCGCGGCGGATTTTATGCCGATCCATATAAACATTGTTACTTTGTTTCGATCCGTAATCTTCAGTCTTGATGAATGGATCCTGCTGAGCAGTTGTAAGTGAGCGAGAGAAAAGTACGTATCAACCGGATGAACCAGAAAAGGATTGGTGACTAATATGAGCAAATTATTCCTTGATGTTTTAGGCAATAAGAAACTTGTCGATGGTTACCAAATTGAAGATTCCATCGCCCAAAGATACAATTTGAAACCCGACACTATATGTCCGTTTACCGGCTTGCGTGTGGAAGCTTTATCTCCCCAGCAAGTTCACGCGGCGGAAAAAGCTGAGCGTCAGAAGAAAGTCAAACAGCAAAAAAAAACTCTTGGAAAAGAAAAACAGAAACTTGAATCTAAATTTGCTCAAAAAAAAGAAAACCTTTCTGCTGTTGACAGCAAGATTTCAGGATATGTTGCTGACACAAAAGCAACGACAAAGAGTATTAACCATCCTGGTGAGTCTCACGATTTCGCACGCAGGAGGGCACGGTCAGGCCGGGGCCCGGTGAGGCGGAATCGCATATTTGAAAGGGAGGAAGTGCGTATGGCAACAGCGATGAAGGTTCCGGCAAAGCCGGCGAAGGCCGCGGCAAAGGCCCCTGCCAAAAAGAAGACCACCGTGAAGGCTCCGGCAAAAGCGGCGAAGAAACCGGTCAAAGTCAAGGCAAAAGCGGCTGCAAAGGCGCCGGCAAAAGCAAAGGCAAAAGCCAAAACGAAAGCGCCGGTCAAAGCGAAAGCGGTCGCCAAAAAACCGGCAGCGAAGAAATGATTTCCTGACCCACCGCAGAAAAACATCCGCCGGGAGCCAAGACACACTGTCAGGTTCCCGGCGGATAAAACCCAAGCGGGTGGGGAAAGAAAGACGGAATAGAAATGACGCAGGCGGCCCGGGAAATAGAAGTTGATTCGCCGGGACAGGCGTGATCGGCACAATTCCCGTGAGAGGTGACCTGATGCCCATACCCATAAAGATCACGGCCGGCTCCGTCAGCCTGAGCGCGGAGCTGGACGACACAGCCCTGGCCAAATCCGTCGCGGCCAAACTTCCTATCGAGACGACCCCCAGCGAATGGGGCGACGAGTTCTACTTCGGTATCCCTGTCCGGTCAGACCTCGACGAGACGGCAACGAAAAAAGTCAAGGTCGGCGACATCGGCTTCTGGCCCCCGGGAAACGCGATGGCGATCTTCTTCGGTCCTACGCCGATGAGCTCGGGCGCCGATCCCGTCCCGGCAAGCGCTGTCTGCCTCCTCGGCAGGATCACCGGCGATGCAACCCTCCTGAAGCAGGCCCGCGGCGCCCGGACGATCAGAATCGAAAAGACATAGACGGGAAAGACGCTCCCCCATCGGAGGCGCAGGGAAAGATGCCCCTTGCAGCCCCGGTGACGTTCCCTGCGCGCTACCCCTAGGATGCCGCCGCCAAAGCGGAAACGATCTCCTCCCGGATCGGCGAACGGCTGCCGGGAAGGAAGGCCTCCAAGGCCTGCCGCGCAATAGGACCGCCGATCCGGCCGAGGGCCCAGGCGATCATCGCCGCCGCCCTTTCATCCCCGCTCTCGCTAAAGGCGCGCACCAGGTCCGGTGCGTACGCCCTGTTCAGCGTATTTCCCATCGCCCTTGCCGCGTTCGCCTTCCATCGCCAGAGGTCGGCATCGGACATATAGAACATGTGCGGCCAGATCTTTTCAATGAAAAAGGCCTTGTCCATGTGGAGGAGCCTTTCCAGTCGGAAATCCTCAACCATCCCCGCCGCCTTTTGGTTCATCGGCAACTCTCGGGCGAGCCAGGGTGAGTTTCGGGGGCAGACATTCTGACAGCGGTCGCACCCGTAGACACAGAGCCCCATCGGTTCCCGCAGCTCCGTCGGGGTCAGTGCACTGCCGAAGTACGTGAGGTAGGAGATGCAGCGGCGCGGATCGAGATGACGGGGCCCCACGAGCGCCCCCGTGGGGCAGGCCGTGATGCAGGCGTTCCGGCACCAGTCGGGGCAGCCGACCTCGGGGGTAGGCTCGTCCGGCGCGAAAGACTGATCGACGACCAGGGCGATGGGGGTCACCCACGACCCGCCGGCGGCCACCTTCCGGGAATAGAAGAGACAGTTCTTGCCGAACGTCCCGAGGCCCGCCCGCGCCGCCGCCAGACGGTGGGGGAGATGGAAGGGGACCTTGGAATCGATCCCGTTCTCCCGGAGAAAAGACCGGAAGGCCTTGATCCGTTTCCCCAGGCGGTTCCCGGTCATCCGGTCGTCATCGAGGTAGCAGCGGCCGAAGTGTCGCTCCAGCGACGGGGGAAAGGCCTCGCGGAAATAGGCCTCTATAATGACAATGATCGATTTCGCCCCGGGGAGGATGGTCTGCGGGTCCGTCCCGGCAAGCAGATCCAGACCCGACCGGATTGCCCACCCGTACTCCTCCTGCCGCTCCTCGAGGAGTGACCGCTGAGACGCGAAGGGCTCCGCCGTGGTGAAGCCCGCATCCGCGAAACCGCATTCGTACGCCTTTTCGATAATCTCTTCTTTGCTGATCATCTGGTTCCCCCCTTTTGCCATACAAACCCTTTTTCAGACGGTCCTCGTTCTATCCGGCCCTCCACCCAGGCAGGAACCTGTTTCCAGCCGTCGCGCATCCGCTTATGGATGGCCTTACAGTTCGGTTCCAGGCCGCAAAGCAGCGTCCAGAAACGGCGGGAATGGTTCATCAAGGCCGTATGACACAACTCATGCAGAAGGACGCAGCGGACGGAATCACGCTCCAGGAACAACAATTTATAACTGAGACTGATCGTTCCTTTTGACGAACAGCTTGCCCAGCGCGTTTTCTGACCCCGGACGAGGACCTCGCTAAACCGAAAACCGTTCTGTTCGGCAAGACGGTACAGCCAGGGGACAAGCTCTTCCCGCGTCCGGCATTTCAACCATCTTATCAGAACCGCACGGCAGGCGTCATGATCGGTAACGGCTCCATACACGGTAAGCCGCCCCGACTGTTCCATCATCACCCCGATCCTCCCCGTTTTCGTCGACAAATACTCGATGCGCCACGACTCATCCAGTGCGGGAAGCGCGATGTCCTCCGGGAGTGCGGCAAGAGGCGCCCGGGTGGGGTTTACGGCTGCAAGCATCCGGTCATGCATCAAGGCCTGATACCTGCTTTACGGAGGAACTGACCGGTATAGGAGCTTTCGACACGGGCGACCTCCTCCGGCGTCCCGGAGGCGATGATCCGGCCGCCGCCCGGCCCCCCTTCCGGTCCCAGGTCGATGATATGGTCGGCGCATTTGATCACGTCGAGGTTGTGTTCGATGACGACGATGGTGTTCCCCATGCCCGCAAGGCGCATCAGGACGTCCAGGAGCTTCTGGATGTCGGCGAAGTGCAGGCCGATCGTCGGCTCATCGAGGATGTAGAGTGTGTTGCTGTTCATCCGCTTTCCCAGCTCCCGGGAGAGCTTGATCCGTTGCGCCTCGCCCCCTGAGAGGGTCGTCGCCGACTGGCCGAGGCGGATGTAGCCGAGACCAACGTCGAAAAGAAGCTGGAGCTTCCCGCGGATGGCCGGGATGTTCGCGAAGAAGCCGAGGGCCTGCTGGACGGTCATATCGAGAACCTCCGCAATATTTTTATCCTTGTAGCGGACTTCGAGGGTGTCGAGGTTAAACCGGCGGCCGTGACAGACATCGCAGGTCACATAGACGTCCGGGAGGAAGTGCATCTCGATCTTGATCAGGCCGTTTCCCTCGCACGCCTCGCATCGCCCCCCTTTCACGTTGAAGCTGAATCGACCCGGCTTATACCCCCTGAGCCGCGACTCGGGCAGCCCGGTAAAGAGATCCCGCATGGGGGAGAAGATCCCTGTATAGGTGACCGGATTGGAGCGGGGGGTCCGCCCGATGGGTTGCTGATTCATCAGGATGATCCTTTCGATTCCCCCCAGGTCCGCGATGCGGCGGATTTTTCCACCTCCCGTCTTTTCCTGGTTAAGCCGCCGGGCGAGCGCCTTATAGAGGGTTTCGATGACCATCGTGCTCTTCCCCGAACCGGAGACCCCGGTCACCGCGGTGAAAAGACCGACGGGGATCCGGATGTCCACCTCTTTGAGGTTATGCTCGTGCGCCCCTTCCAGGATGATGAACCGTCCCGTCAAGGAACGCCGCGTCTCGGGAAGGGCGATGGATTTCCGTCCCGAGAGATACGCGCCGGTCAGCGAAGCGTCGCTTTTGCAGGCCTCTTCCGGTGTCCCCTGGAAGACGACCTGCCCCCCGTCCTCCCCGGCGCCCGGTCCGATATCGATGATCTGGTCGGATTCCAGCATCATGTCCTGGTCGTGCTCGACGACGAGGACCGTGTTTCCCATATCACGGAGGCGCTTGAGGGTCGCGATGAGGCGAACATTATCCCGCTGATGGAGGCCGACGGTCGGCTCATCAAGGACGTAGAGGACGCCCACCAGCCCCGAGCCGATCTGGGTGGCAAGCCTGATCCTCTGCCCCTCCCCTCCGGAGAGGCTGCCCGACGAACGCTCCAGGCTCAGGTAGTCCATGCCGACGTCGAGTAGGAAGCGGAGCCGCTGGCGGATCTCCTTCATCACCCGTTCGGTCACCTGGACCTCCTGAGGGGTGAAAGGGATCGCCGTGAGAAACGCGAGGCACTCGCGGATCGGGAGTTTGCAGACCTCAAATATGCTCTTCCCGCCGACGGTGACGAAAAGGCTCTCCTTCTTCAAACGGGCGCCTAGACAGGTCGGACACTCCCGAAGGTTGATGTACCGCGACAGATCCATCCGGACATGGAGCGAGGTCGTCTCCTTGTAGCGCCGATCGAGCTGGTTGAGAACCCCCTCGAAGGGCCGGGTATGGAAAAACCGCCTTCCGCCCCGGTCGGTGTAAAAGCGGATCTT
>PNOO01000130.1 GCA_013824905.1 Syntrophus sp. (in: bacteria)
CATGAAGTTCACGACGCTCGCGGGCACCATCGGCGGCGGCATCACCACCCCGGGCTTTGTCGGACACTCCAAGTACAACGTTGCGCAGCGGAAGTTCCTCATCGCCGAGGGAGGCATCAAACGCTTGGTATGGATGCCCACGTCGCTGAAACAGGAGATCGGCGCTCGCTTCAACGAGCGGGCTAAGGAGATCGGCATCCCCGACCTCATCGACCGCATTGCCGATGAAACGATAGGCACCACCGAGGAAGAGATACTGCCTTTTTTGACCGAGAAAAACCACCCGGCTATAACCATGGATCCCTTAATGTAACCTGAAGGAGAGAAATAGATGGCACTCACCGGCATTGAAATTTTTAAGCATCTCCCCAAGACAAACTGTGGAAAGTGCGGCGTGCCCACCTGCCTGGCATTTGCCATGGGCCTGGCGGCGGGCAAGGCGGAACTGGCTTCCTGTCCGTTTGTCTCGGATGAAGCAAAGGCCAAACTGGAAGAGGCCTCGGCGCCGCCCATCCGACCGATCAGCATCGTTACCGGCGACAAACCGCTCAAGATCGGAGGTGAAACCGTCCTCTTCCGCCATGAGAAACGCCTCGAAAACCCGCCGGGCATCGCCATCATGGTAAGCGACACGATGGCCGAAGCGGAAATTTCTCGCCGCCTGCAAAGCTTCAAGCTGTTCCAATATGAACGGGTCGGTATGAGCTTACGTCCGGAACTGGTGGCTATCAAGTATGCCAGCGGCAATCCGGCGGCTTTTGCCGCTTTGGCGGGAAAGGTGAAGACGGAAACGGATGCCGGCATCATTCTGATCTGCGAGGATATGACTGCCCTGACCGGCGCCGTTGCCGCCTGTGCAGAACGCAAGCCGATTCTCTATTGTGTGACCGAGGCCAACTTCGACGCTCAGGCCAATTTTGCCAAGGAGAAGGGCTTGCCGGTCGTAGCCAAGGGTGCGAACATCGATGAACTGGCTGCGCTGACCGATCGACTGACAAAGTTGGGTATCAAGGACATCATTCTCGATTCCAGCGCTAGCTCGCTCAAACAGGCATACGCCGACCAGGTCGCGACACGCCGTGCGCCTCTCCTGAAGAAGATCCGAGCCTTGGGATTTCCCACGATTGTCTTTCCCGGTGAGCTGACGGATAATCCCCTCAAGGAAGCCTTGATCGCCGCGACATTCATGGCCAAGTACGCCGGGATCATCGTCCTTTCCGACTTCAGCGGTGAAACGCTCTTCCCGCTCCTGGTCGCCCGGATGAACCTGTTCACCGATCCGCAGCGGCCTCTGGCGACCGGCGAGGGGATCTACGAAATCGGCGGGCCGAATGAGAACTCGCCGGTCATTCTCACGTGCAACTTCTCTCTGACCTACTTCATTGTCTCCGGGGAGATCGAGAACACCCGCATGCCGGCGTACCTCTTGATCAAGGACACCGAGGGTCTTTCGGTCATGACTGCATGGGCAGCCGGCAAATTCAGCTCCGATTCTATCGCCCCCTTCATCAAGAAGTGCGGTATCGCCGACAAAGTGAAGCACCGCAAACTGATCATCCCGGGCTACCTCGCCTCGGAAAGCGGTGGTCTGGAAGAGGAACTGCCTGACTGGGAGATTCTGGTCGGCCCACGTGAGGCGGCGCATCTCTTGTCCTACCTCAAAAACAACTGGAAGCCTTAGGAGGTTCATTGATGATACTCATTGCCGAAAATATCAATGTCATGTCTCAGACGATCGGTCCGGCGCTGAAAGAGCGAAAGGCCGAACCGATACAGGCGCTGGCCAAAGCCGAGACCGCAGCCGGCGTGCAATACCTGGATCTCAACATCGGCCCATCGAAGAAATTCGGCCACGAGCTTATGCCCTGGCTGGTAGGCATTATTCAGGAGGTGAGCGATCTGCCGCTCTCCCTGGATACAACCAACGTCGTGGCCATCGAGGAGGGGTTGAAGCTCTGTAAGAAACGTGCCATCATCAATTCCATCTCGCTCCAGCCGGAGCGGATCGAGCAGACCCTGCCCTTGGTGAAGAAATACAACGCCGAGATGATCGGCCTTTTGTGGGGCGTAGACGGCATGCCCCGGGATGCAAACGAACGCTGCATGCACACGGTGGATTTGGTTTACAAAGCCAACGAACTGGGCATTCCCAACGAGGATATCTGGATCGATCCGATCGTCACGCCGATCAGCGGCGAGATCAACCAGGTGACCGCCTGCGTCGAGTTCATGGGCATGCTTGCCGACATCGCCCCGGGGTGCAAATCGATCGTCGGTCTCTCCAACGTCTCCAACGGGACCCCCGATCACCTGCGGCCGATCCTGAACCGCACCTACTTCATCATGCTGATGCGCAACGGACTGTATTCCGCCATCGTCGATGCCTTCGACAAGGAGATGCAGGATATCGCGTTCGGCCGGAAGCCGAATCTCGTCAGCGTGGTCCACCGGGCCATGGATGGCGAGAGCATCGACCTGGCGAGCCTCACCAAAGAGGAACGGGATTATGTCAAGACGGTTCGTGTCCTTACCGGTCAGGCGCTTTTCTCCAACTCCTGGCTTGAAGTATAGCGCCACCTGAGATGAGCGGCCTTCCTCCACTACCCTCTCCCGGTGGCTATGAGCGGGCCTATGCCGAATCGTACGATCTTGCCTTCAACAAACTCCGCCAGGCCGACCTGGCGGATGTCTGCCGCAAAAGCGGCGCCGTTCCGGTCGATGCCAACACTGTCCGGTTGCGCTTTCTCAATCGGGATTATCAGATCGACCGCCTCGCGGATGCCGTGACCCTCGGACCGGAAACGGAACCGATGCCCATCGCCGAGAGGCTCCTCATCCTCCATTATCTCGTCACCGCCGGGGGGACGCCACCCGGAACCGAGCAGATCTCCTTCAAGGAGGTGCCGGAAGGGGTGGTTTACTATCCCACCTTTTATAAACGGGCAATACGGCCGCTGCTGCCCAAGTTCGGTGCGACGCCTGCCAACCTTATCCCAGCAGCCGCCATGTTCGGTGGCTGCGATGCGCATCAGGGCGATGCCGCCGTCACCATTCAGGCATTCCCGAAGGTGGCCATTACCTGGGTACTGTGGCGCGGCGATGACGAATTCCCTGCGGAAGGCACCATTCTTGTAGACCGAAACATCCAGGATTACCTGCCCACCGAAGATATTGTTGTGTTGTGCCAGACTATCGCGATAAAATTGTGTCGCGCCGTCTGATTCATAAAACGATCAAACAGCCGCAGAGCACAGAGGAGGAACACCATGCCGACCGGAAAATGCCCCGGACAGGACAACCAGAAGCTCACCGTCAGCCTGCATCCGTGTCCCAAGTGCGGCTATGGGGTGGAGATGTTCTCCGACGAGCTCAGGATCAAATGCCCCAAGTGCAAGACCGAGGTCGTCCGTGAAACGGCGCCCAATTGCCTGCAGTGGTGTGCCTCGGCGAGGCAATGCATCGGAGAGGAGCGCTGGAAGGCCCTCTTCGGCGATGATGGTCCTGCCGGCCGCGAGCCGGTGGAGAAGTAGCATATCAATAACAGCCGAAAACCCCCGTTTCTTAACCGATATATACAGACTGCCTATTTGGTTGATCCGGTTCATGGGTGCTATTGAGTTGAGGCTCTGTTCAATTGAGCCTTGACAGACTTACACCTATACGTAACATAATCCGTATTTGGGATTAAAATGAGGATTGCCATTCGGATGAAGACGAATGGGAGAGGGACTGCCTGTGCGGAAGTAAGAACTGCCGCAAAAGGATCAGGGATTTTAAATATCTGCCAAACGAGGTACAGCAAAAATACATCAACTTGGGCATTGTCCCCAAATATATTCTGGAAAACTTGAAGTAGATTCCTGTGAGGTGTCCTCTCGTTAATCGTAATGATTTTCTGTTGCAATAATTTTCTTGCAATGAGAAGTCCCAATAGGTATAACTACCTATAATCCGGATTCCCGGAAAATGTATTTCCTGGAGAAAAGAGATGCAGCTAGTCAAATTAGGAAAGAAAGGGCAGGTTTCGTTACCCAAGGCGATTCTGCAACAGGCAGGCATCAGCGGCGAAACGCCGCTTTTGGTGGATGCAACGGATGACGGGGCTATTGTCCTGAGACAGGCGGGCGTCTATCCCATTGAGATCTACAGCGATGAACGGATCGCCTCCTTCCTGGAAGAAGACAAGATGACTCCGGTGCAGGCGGCCATGATCGATCGCGCCCTGAAAAAATGAAACTGTTTCTCGATGCCAACGTTATTTTCACAGCCGCCTACAGCGCCCAAGGTCTGTCACGGGCAATGTTCCGATTGGCTGCCGCAGGAAAATGCGCCCTCTGCACATCTGCCTTTGCCCATGAGGAGGCCGTCAGGAATCTACAGAAAAAGGCGCCGGAAAAAGGCGCCGTCCTGATCATGCTGATGCAACAGGTGGACATCCTTCCGGAACCGCATCCCCAATGGGTCATACGGGCGGCACGGTTACCCTTGGCAGAAAAGGATGCCCCCGTGCTTGCCGCCGCCATCCAGGGGAAGGTTGATATTTTTGTCACTGGCGACCGTCGCGATTTTGGCCACCTGTTCGGTCAGGTTTTGGAAGGGGTAAAAATAGTGACGCCGGCGGATGCTTTGGCGGCAATCGGTTCATGAAAACGGCTTTGAATCGAATTAGGCATTGTCCAAAAATACATTCTGGAAAACTTGAAGTAGATTCTTGTGATGTATTCGAATAAGCGTCATTCTGTTGCGAAGTTGCAGAATGACGCTTATTCGAAAGGTGGAGTGCGTATCAAAATTTCTGGATGCTACATTTCTGGAAAAACGCAATTGTTCGTTCCCATAGGTCACCCTGCAGATGTTTTCATTGAAGAGGTTTGAAATACCCTGGTATGACCGCCAACCCTTTGGAACCATAGAAGAGGCCCACCGGGAAGTCAGGGGAGCCTTGCTATTTGGGCGTGAATATAATAGGGATGAGCCATGAAGACGACGTCAATCGAATGTGCGGGGTCTTATCAAGGGATGGCGCTGATCGCCGATCCGATCTACCGGTACGCCTCTTTTACCGTGCCCGTGACGGAGGGAGGCGGCGAGAAGACGGAAAAGGATCTGATCGACTCCCCCTGGCTCCAGCGACTCCGCCGCATCTACCAGCTCCAAAGCGCCCGCTGGGTCTATCCGGCTGCCGAACACACGCGTTTCCAGCACTCCCTGGGGACGATGCACATCGCCGGCGAGTTCGGCCGCCACCTCTACCCGTCCTTGAAAGAAGTCTGTCCTGACGTCCCCTCGCCGAATTGTGTGGAAGAGCTGCTCCGTGTGGCGGGTCTCCTCCATGATGTCGGTCACGGCCCCTACGGCCACTTCTTCGACGACCATTTTTTGGACCGGTATGTTCTCACCCATGAGGACATGGGACGACTGATCATCATCCGGAAACTGGGGCGGGTGATCAGCCGGATCCGGCGGAGCCCCTTGGGTCCTTTCGCCGCGGGCGAGTCTCTCGATCCGGCGGCTGTGGCCTTTCTGATCAAAATGCCGGACGAACGAGATGCAACAGCGCCCCGCTGGCTTCAGCTCCTCCGGCAGCTCTTCTCCGGCACTTATACGGTCGACAACCTCGATTACGTCCAGCGCGACGCCTTCATGACGGGCTTTTCACTCGATATCGTAGACATCACGCGGCTGCGGTTCTATACCTTTTTCACGAAAGACGGGCTCACTCTCCACCAGGCCGGCGTTTCGGCCCTCAGCCGTTTTCTGAACGCCCGGTTGAATCTCTATGCGAACGTCTACTTTCACCGGACGACGCGGGCGCTCGATCTCCATCTTCAGGAGATCTTCCGGGACACGATGGGACTGATCCTGCCCGTGAATCCCGCCGAGGCGTTGGATGCTTATCTTGACTGCGACGAGTGGCGTCTCTTCTCCGAAGTTCGTCAGTGGCCGGAAAGTGCCGATCCGCAGAAACAGAGGCTCGGGAGGGAATGGGGCAAGCTCCACCGCCGGGAGGTCAAGTGGAAGATGTCGTTTTCGGCGGAGATTTCTATCGATCAGCTCCAGAAGGGCACCCGCTTCTCCCGGGCCGCGGACTATGAAGAGCAGATCCGATCGCACCTTCCCGGTTCTCTGAGGGGCACGCCACTGCGCGTCGATCTGGCGACGCAGGATCCGCGACCCTTGAACCCGATGGCGGATACGGAAAAAAGGGTCAATATCTTCAATCCTTCTACGGGAATCACTTCTCCCGAACCCCTCCGGGAGATCTACCGCTTCATCCCGGCGCGTATCGTCCATTTCCGTGTCTTTTCCCGAAACCACGATCGCGACGACCTCATCGCACGGGCGGCGGAGCGGACCCTCGATACCGCGGCAGGGGCGGCCAGGACAAATATCTGACGATGACCACTCATCCGGAAACCACCGATCTCACCCTGTTTGTCCGGACTTCCGGCGAGGAAGTCGCGAGATGGAACCGCAGGCGCATCGTCGATGCGTTGATCCGCGAAGCCATGATCGATGAGACGACGGCCGAAGCAATCAGCCGGGAGGTGGAAAAACAGATCGTCTCCTCGGGGATCGGCCTGCTGACGACGGCGTTGATCCGGGAACTGGTCGACGCCAAACTCATCGAACGGGGTCTGGAACAGGCCAGACGGCTCCATGCCCGCCTTGGGTTCCCCCTTTATGACGTACGGCAGCTCATCTGCCATCAGAACAAGGAGAACGCCAATGTTCCCCATGCCCCGGAAGGAACCAGCCTCGCTCTGGTGGAAGGGATCAAGCGGGAATACGCCCTCCATGACGTCTTCTCCCGGGAGGTGGGCGATGCGCATGTCTCCGGGGATCTCCACCTCCACGGCTTGGGGTATATCGACAGGCCCTACAGCTCTTGTCAGTCCCTCGAATACATCAAGCGGTTCGGTCTGAAACTTCCCC
>PNOO01000131.1 GCA_013824905.1 Syntrophus sp. (in: bacteria)
GAAAAACCGGCGCGGCGGTGACCTGTGAAAATCACAACATCATCGGCGGACTCCGGTCCGCAGTCGCCGAAGTGATTACGGAAGAGTGCCCTGTGCCGCTCAAAGGCATCGGCGTGCGGGATCACTTTGGGCAGGTGTCCAAAAGCTCCTATCTGCTGAAGAAATTCAAGATGACGGCGGGTGATATCGTCGAAATGGCGATGGTCTGTCTTGAAGTGAAAAATCGTCTGCGTTCATAACAGCCGCGCTTCGCATCACGCCTGGCGGGAGTAACTTCGAACGGCAGCGGTGGCAACCGCATCGGGATAAACGGCTAACCGAATAGGTACAACATTGGGCAAATTTTCTCTTGACAAGCAAAAAGGATATGTTTTATTGTATAGTACAAAACAATATTTCACACAATGAACCCATCGGGAGATAAATGCTTATGCTCCAGGTTGCAGACCGAGAGAAGAGTCCGATGCGCTCACTGGAGCGTGCTCTCCATATCCTGGCCGTTCTGGAAGAAGGCGGGGGCGGGATGAGTGTCACTGAACTGGGTCGTGCAAGCCAGCTTTCCAAGGCAACGGTATTGAGGATTCTGCTGGTTTTGGAAAAATACCGGTTTGCCGAAAAGAGACATGGCCGATACCGCCTTGGTTCTGCCGTTCTTCCGCTCGCCCATGAATATGTGCTCGGGAATGAGCTCGTGCGGGTGGCATTGCCGGTCCTCCAGGAGCTGGCCCGGACATCGAAAGAGACAGCGTCGCTGTTCGTCCGGGTCGGTTTCAAACGCGTCGCCGTCCAACGGGTCGAGGGCGTCAATCCCCTAAGGTTTGCCCTGCCTATCGGCCAGCGGCTGCCGCTCCATGTGGGGGCGGGAAAGGTCTTAGCGGCGGCGATGCCCGCCGAAGAACGCCAGCAATGGATGGATGAACTTGAAGAGATGTTCCTTGCGAAAGGGGAGACATTTCCCCGTAAAGCGCTGATCGAAGATCTCGAGAATATCCGACGGCAAGGTTACGCAGTGGCTGTGGGCGACCGGTTGGAGGGTACTTTTGCAATTACCGCTCCGGTCATCGATGCTTTTAAGGCGACAATTGCCGCCGTGACTGTGGCAGGGGCGGTCGAACGATTGACGCCAAAGAGGATCGATTCGTTGAGCGTTGAGGTGCGGGATGCCGCAAAGACAATTGGAGAGCGGTATGATGTTTAACGGAGAAGGAAGAAAGGAAGCCATGAAAAAAGGTCGCATCAAAGTTATGCTGGGTAACGAGGCTTGTGTGGAGGCAGCCCTCCTGGCGGGGTGCCGTTTCTACGGCGGTTATCCGATCACACCGGCCACAGAGATTCTGGAGATCATGTCCAGACGTCTTCCCCTGGTGGATGGCCTTTGCCTTCAGATGGAGGACGAGATCGCCGCGCTTGTGGCGGTGGTCGGGGCCTCCTGGGGCGGAACGAAGGCGATGACCGCCACGAGCGGTCCGGGATTCTGTCTCATGCAGGAAGCGATCGGCTTGGCCGTTGCAGTGGAAGCCCCCTGTGTCATCGTCAACGTGATGAGGGGGGGGCCTGCATCCGGTCAGTCCACATCGACAGCCCAGGGTGATTTATACCAGGCGAGGTACGGTTCCAATGGGGACTACTCACTTATCGTCCTGTGCCCATCCACGGCTCAGGAGATGTTCGATCATACGATCAAGGCCTTCAACCTCTCAGAGCGGTTTCGGATCCCCGTGATCATCCTTTCGGATGAGGTCGTCGGTCACATCCGGGAAAAGGTGTTCATCCCCGATGCAGACCAGTTGACATTTGTCGAACGAAAGGTCCCCACGGTCCCGAGGGAAGAGTTCGTCATTTTCAAACCGGAAGAAAATGGCGTTCCGCTCATGCCCACCTTCAACACCGGCTATAAGTCTCCTGTGATCTCGCAGGCCAAGAGTCTCAACGGCAACCGCGGAAACGCCAAAGAAGCCGTCGAGAACATCCATCGGCTCGTTTCCAAGATCGAGGATCATATGGATGAGTTCGCCGAAGTCCAGGTCTACGGGGACGACAAGGCCGAGACTGCCTTTGTGACGTTCGGTTCCGTATGCCGTGCCGCACGGAGCGCTGTCGACATGGGCAAGGAAAAAGGGCTTGCCATACGATCCGTCGAAGTGAAAACCGTCTGGCCGTTTCCCGATGATCTGGTCCGTCGCGCGCTGGCCGGCGCCAAGCGCATCGTCGTTGCGGAGATGAACCTGGGCATGATCCAAAGGGAGATTGAAAGGGTCATCCGGCAGCCGGAAATCAAGATCGAATTGTTCTCGAAAATCGGGGGCATTTACCCGCAGCCTCAGGAATTTCTGCGGTTTCTGGAGGAGAAGCGATGAATCCATTGGGTGAAAAATACCTCAGGAAGGAATTTCTTCCTTTTCTTTTTTGTCCCGGCTGTGGCGACGGGATGATCGTCCAGGCCTTCCTGCAAGCCGTGGATGACCTTGGCTGTATCGACGATCTGGCCCTGACGGCCGGAATCGGCTGCAGCGCCTGGATCGGCGTATACATGAATGTGGATATCCTCAAGGTCCTCCACGGTCGCGCCATCCCGGCCGCGATTGGACTCAAGGCCACACAGCCGTCCCGAAAGGTCGTCACCTTCACCGGCGACGGGGACTGCCTGGCCATCGGAGGCAACCACCTGCTCCACGCCGCCCGTCGCAACATCGATATGACCGTCGTCATGGTCAACAACCAGATCTATGCCATGACCGGAGGACAGGTCGCTCCCAGCACGGTGGTGGGGTCAAAGACCCAGACCACCCCCTATGGTAATATCGAGAAGCAACTCGATGGTTGCAAGATCGCCCTGGCGGCGGGGGCAACAATGGTCAGCCGCTGGTCTACGGCTCACCTCAAACCGCTCATCAAGACGTTCAAGAATGCATTGAATCACAAAGGTTTTTCCTATATCGAAATAATGTCTCAGTGCCCGGTGCAGACCGGAAGATACCTGCTGGGTTCCGGTTCCCCCCAATTCAATCTTCAGTGGCTGAAGGACCATTGCGTGAAGGAGGAAGATCCCTCCAGGTGGTTGGAAGTCGAGTCGCAGGGGAAGATCCCCGTGGGGGATTTCCTGCGGATTGAGCAGCCAGAATTTATGGAAGAAGTCCAGCGGATGAATCAGAGAGTCAAAGAGGAGCAAGGCAAAGGAGGCGATCGTTGAAAAACGCAGAGAAAATCGAGATCGACCGCAGGTACTGCAAGGGCTGCATGCTCTGTAAGTATATCTGCCCATGTGATGTATTCGAGCCGGGACAGACGAGGAGCGATCTGGACTACCTCATGCCCCAGCCGATAAGGATTGAAAATTGCCGGGTCTGCGGGCTTTGTGAGTCCAATTGCCCCGATATGGTCCTGACGGTGTTTGCTAAAGAGAAAAGGAAGGAGAATCAATGAGGAAGGAGATCATATTTTGTGGATTCGGTGGACAAGGCATCATCCTCATGGGCGTGATCATCGCCCGGATGATGGAGCACTTTCCCGATCTGCAGGTGACCCAGGCACAATCCTACGGACCGGCTTCACGCGGCGGCGCGTGCCGCACTGATGTGGTCATCTCGGACCAGCAGATCAACTACCCCAAGAGTTCGCGTCCGGACCTGATGGTCTTCATGTCTGAAGAGGCCGTGAAACGGCTCCTCTCCGAGGCGGACCCGACAAGGACCCTCATTGTCTACGACAACACCTTGATCGGCGCGATTCCGGCCCCTTACACGAAGACCTTCGCGGTTCCGGCCACAAAGCAGGCCGAGGAAGAGTTCAAAAACCGGATGGTGGCCAACATCTTCATGTTGGGGGCCGTCATCGAGCTGATCAACCCGGGGAGTTTTGATGTCCTGAAGAAGATCGTCGGGAGCAGTGTTCCCAAGAAGTTCGAAGAACTCAACATCAAGGCCCTGGAAGCCGGTTACGAATATTACCGGACACACAAACCGGCATAGCATCCGCCGCCCCATCACGACACTTCAGGAGGGGCTTGCGCAGTTCGCTTTTCATTGCCTTCGCTTACAAATCCGGTGGGCGACGTTTTTTAGGATGGGAGAGGGAGAGCAAGAAATGACGGAAAAAATAAAGAGTTTCACTGCGAAAAAATTGGAGGCATTTTGCACCGAAGTCCTGACCAAGGCAGGCCTGGCCGAGAATTGGGCGGCCGTTGTCGCCGAGTCCCTGCTCAGCGCCGAACTGCGCGGGATTAAATCCCACGGGGTGGTTAGGCTGGAAACTTACATACAACGAGTCGAAGCCGGGGTGATGAAAATTCAGGCCCCTGTGACAACCGAAATGGATGAGCAGGCGGTTGCCCTTATCAACGCCAACAACACCTTTGGCCAGATTGCCGGGCATAGGGCCATGACCCTGGCCATCGACAAGGCGACACAATACGGCGTCGGCGTGGTGGCAGTGAAGAATTCCAACCATTTCGGGATAGCGGCTTATTATGCCATGATGGCCCTCAAAAAAGATATGGTGGGATGCGTTTCTACAAACTCCTCCCCAGCCATGGCTGTTTACGGTACAAAAAAGCCCTTGATCGGCACCAATCCCATCGCCATTGCGGTTCCGGCCGGAGAGCAATGTCCCATCGTCCTGGATATGTCCACCTCCGTTGTCGCTCGCGGGAAAATCAGGTATGCCGCCCTGACGGGTCAGAGCATTCCCCTGGGATGGGCGCGGGACATTGACGGAAAGCCCACCCAAGACGCCCGGCTTGCCCTAAAAGGAAGTTTGGAACCGGTTGGCGGGGTCAAGGGTTCCGCTCTTTCATTAATCATCGATATGATCTGCGGGGTCCTCACAGACACCATCCTGACGGGCGGCGTCAAGAACATCACCGATATCAGCGGGCCTTCCAACACTGGACACTTTTTTTCCGCTCTGAATGTTTCACGATTTATTGATACAAACCGGTTCAAGGCCCATATGGATCAGGTGATCGGCTCTATCAAGAGTCTACCGGCTGCTGACGGGGGGCAGGTCTTTATGCCAGGGGAAATTGAATACAATTACAGCAAGAAGCGAATGGCAGAAGGGATTCCCCTTGAAGAAGAGGTGGTCCATTCCTTGAACAACGTAGCGGCCCGTTACGGGGCTGCCCCATTATCGTAAGGAGGCGCGTCATGGAATTTGGATTATCGGAAGAGTTGACGATGTTGCAGGGGATGGTTCGGGGTTTTGCGGCGGGGAAGATCGCTCCGTACGCAGATGAATGGGATGCGAAGCATTACTTTCCCTATGAGGAAGTGGTGAAGCCGATGGCGGAGCTGGGTCTTTTCGGGACGGTGATTCCGGAGGAGTACGGCGGGAACAATATGGGGTGGCTGGCGGCTGCGATCATCACGGAGGAGATCGCGCGCGCCTCGAGTTCGCTCCGGGTCCAGATCAACATGCAGGAGATCGGCTGCGCCTATACGATCTACCGTTACGGGTCGGAGGAGCTTAAAAAGAAGTATATAGCGAAGCTGGTGAATGCCGAAACGCTGGGGGCGTTTGCGATCACTGAGCCCGGCGCGGGATCGGATGTGATGGCGCTCAAATCGACGGCGGAGGACAAGGGGGATCACTGGCTTCTCAACGGGACGAAGACCTGGATCTCCAATGCGACGGTGGGGGGGATCAACATATACTATGCCTATACGGATCGCTCAGCTGGAGGGCGTGGTCTTTCCGCGTTTGTAGTGGAGCTGGACAACTTCAACGGGATCACAGTGACCGACCTGGACAAGATGGGGTCCCGCTCCTCACCGACGGGTGAGATCATCCTGGAGGATACCCGTGTGCCCAAGGAGAACATCTTGGGGAAGCCGGGTGATGGGACGAAGATCGTTTTCGGGTCTTTGGCGCAGACACGATTATCGGCGGCGGCCGGAGGGGTGGGTCTGGCGCAGGCGTGCCTGGATGTGGTGACGAAGTACGCGATGGAGCGGCAGCAGTTCGGCCAGGCGATCGGCCATTTTCAGATGAATCAGGACATGATCGCGCAAATGGTGGCGGAGATCGATGCGGTACGGCTGATGGTTTACAAGGCGGCCTGGCAGAAGGATCAGGGGAATCTGAGCAACAACCTGGAGGTGGCGCAGGCGAAGTATCTGGCCGGTGAGCTGGCTTATAAGTGTTCACAGTACGCGATGCGGATTCTTGGGGCCTACGGTTATTCGACGGAGTACCCGGTGGCGCGGTACTTCAGGGATGCACCGACCTATGCAATGGTGGAGGGATCGGCGAACATCTGCAAGTTCATCATGGCGCAGGACCAGTTGGGGATCCGGAAGGCGAATCGGTAGGGATTTTTATATGGAGGAATGAAAGGAAGATCATGAGACCCTATTTTGAGAAGATGGATGACCTGGGGAAGCCGCTTAGGCCTGCCCAGCGGGAGAGGATGAAGGCGAACATCGCGCAGATCGAGGAAGTGATGAAGGCGGTGGAGGCCGAAGAGGAACGGATCAAAAACGTGGGGATCCCGGCCGATCTGGTCCACAAGCGGGGAGAGATGACGGTCTGGGAGCGGATCGAGTACCTGGTGGATCCGGGGACCTTCCGGCCGCTGCACACGATCTATGATCCGGAGAGCGAGGAGTCGGGGAGCACGGGGGTGGTGGACGGCCTGGCCCGCATCGGGGGGAAATGGTGCGTCCTGATCGGGTTCAACAACAAGTGGATCGCCGGGGCGTGGATCGCAGGCCAGGCGGACAACAACCTGCGGGTGACGGATATCGCCAAGATCATGAACCTGCCTTTGGTGTGGCTGGTGAACTGCTCGGGGGTGAAGCTGCCGGAACAGGAGAAGGTGTATGCCAACCGCCGGGGGCAGGGGACCTGCTTTTTCCGCCATGCGGAGCTGGAACAGATGGGGATTCCGGTGATGGCGGGGATCTACGGGACGAACCCGGCCGGC
>PNOO01000132.1 GCA_013824905.1 Syntrophus sp. (in: bacteria)
CCCCTCTTCACGAAGCACCGTTCCATCCGGCTCAACCCAGGCGACCTGCTTCATCCCCATAAAATCGACCGACAGTTTTCTTGCCTGCCGGCTTTTTCCCATGATCGTTAAGGATTCATCGCCGAGCAGGGTGATGCGCACCTCTTTCTGACCGAGCGATGCGGGATCGAAAACCGTCAACGTCCGCCCTTCCCCGGGCTTGAGCCCCAAAATCCCGAATGAACCAAGGAAGCCGCCCCCAAGATAAGGAGCTTCCGTGAGATCGACGACGCTCACTTTTTCCTCACCGGGATCACCCACCCGAATGGTCAGTTTCTTCCCTGCAACCTCTCCCCGCACGGCGAACCGGAAAAGGTTCGACTTCAGATCAAATTGAAAGCCCGAAAGGGTCCGGTCGGGCTTCAGCTCTGCTGTTGTCCGTATGGTCAGGGGCTGGACGATCCCCATCGTATTGATTCGCACGAAGATATTCTCGGAAAAACTAAATCCGTGCTCCGTCCTGGCAAACATACGGCTCGCATAGCCGATCTTCCGGCCTTTCTGAGTAATATTCATCCAGGCTTCCCCGGCAGGGATGTTCTCCTGCGACAGAGAAACCGTCTTTTTGGTCCCGGTAAAAAGCTTTCCAGGAATGTCCAGACGAATGATTAATAGAATGGTGAAAAGGAGTATCGCCCCCGCTCCCGCGTACCATCGCCATCTGCTGCCCGATCTTGCCATTGACCTGCCACCCTGGAATCGATCCCCACTGAAGTTCCGAACACCACAAAAAATGAATTATATGGAAAGGCCTGCACTGTGTCAATGTAGAGGACGCGGAAAATCAGCCTTGTCAGGGTCTCCGATTTCTGATACCGTTCCCCGCACAAACATATTTTCATTTTAAGGCTTAAAGCCTTGAGGATGACAAGCAGAGGAGAAAATTTTTTTAATGGAAGAAGACCGTTCCATCCTAGAGGCAAAGGAGGTGCTCCGGATCGAGGCGGAAAGCATCCTCAACCTCATCGACAGGATCGGGGAGTCGTTTTCCCGCGGGGTCGAATTGATCTATCGCTCCAAAGGCCGGGTGATCGTCACAGGCATCGGCAAATCGGGTCTGATCGGTAGAAAAATCGTTGCCACCCTGACCAGCACTGGTACGCTGGCGCTCTTTCTTCACCCCGTAGAAGGTCTCCACGGTGATCTGGGGATCGTCACGAAGGACGATGTGTTTCTCGCCATCTCGCACAGCGGGGAGACAACCGAGCTGAACATGATCATCGACAGCATTCGCGACATCGGCGTACCGCGTATCGCTTTTACGGGAAACCCGTCCTCGTCGCTGGCCAGAGCCTGTGATGTGGTCATCGATGTGGGTGTGGCAAAGGAGGCCTGCCCCTTCGGTCTTACCCCGACATCCAGCTCCACCGCCGCTCTGGCCATGGGAGACGCACTCGCTGTCGCCCTGATCAAGAGACGGAACTTCCAGGAAAAGGACTTTTACAAATTCCACCCCGGAGGAAATCTCGGTTCCCGGCTCCGGGCCAAGGTACGGGACGTCATGCTCAGTGGCGTACAGATCCCCCGCGTCGGGAGCCATGTGTCCGTGCTTGAGGCGATCCGAGAAATGGATGAAAAGAACAAGGGATTCGTCCTTGTCACAGACGGGGATCACACTCTCCTGGGCATCCTTACCGACGGCGACATCCGACGTCTTGTCCGCACGGGAACGGATTTTCGAAATGAGCGAATAGGCGCCTTCATGACCCGCAATCCCAAAACAATCCGGGAAGACATCTCCGTTGCGCAGGCGATCGAATATATGCAGCGAGAGGAGATTACCACCCTCGCCGTAACCGATGCGGCGAACCACCTGAAGGGGTATATCCACATCCATGACCTCCTTGGTCGGGGCGGCACCCTGAAGATCACCTTGGCCGAATAGGCGATCATAGGCTCTGCGCTTCAGGCAAGCTATCGAATCCAAGTGATGACGGAAGAAAAAAACAACGTGCTGTGCCGGCGTCCCGGCTGAAACAGAAAAAAAGAAAGCCAGCGGAGCTCCGGCAAGGCCGGAGGCATGAGTTCAGGTCCGAAGACGCTTGACAATAGATACAGATATGGATACATTTCAACTCCAGCAAAACATAATAGAGTGATCATCTTCTTCAGGAGCTTAAAGTCCATGGGTTCGCGCCTCTGGTGGGGGAAAAATATCTTTATTGCCTTTTTTGCGTTTTTTTTCCTCGCCTTCGGGATCGAGACGCTGATCGGCTCTTTTTTCTTGAAGAATCCCCTTGAATTTATCATGTACTTCTTCTCCGCAAGCCTCATGGTACTCGTGAGCCTCGCCGGCATCCTTTACCCCGCTTTTCAGGTCCATGCCTTTTTCAAAACTCGGAAGATTGATAATGGATCGAAATCATAAATTCTATTTCATTTCATCCATTGTCCTTGTATCTCTACTTCTTCTCCCCTCATGTCTTTTTCCTTACGAACTGGAGAACAGGGTTCAGGCGTTCACGCTAAAAAATGGTCTTCGCCTGTTGATGTTGGAACGGCATTTGAGCCCCACCGTATCCATTTATATCCGCTATCGATCCGGCGCGGTGGATGAGAGGGACGGGAAAACAGGAACTGCGCATCTCCTCGAACACATGATGTTCAAGGGAACAAAAACTATCGGAACGAAGAATTATCATCGAGAAGAAAAACTCCTTCTGAAGATCGAACAAGTGGGAGCGGCTGTTGATCGAGAAAAGAAAAAGGGCAATTCGGCTGATCAGGCGCTTCTTACGCAGATGACACAGCAATTGAAGGCGCTTCAGAAGACACACCGGCGGCTGATGATCTCCAATGAAATCGACCGGCTGTACACGGAGCAGGGCGCCGTTGGCCTGAACGCCTCCACCGGTCAGGACCTGACGACCTATCAGGTGAGCATCCCTTCAAACCGGATCGAACTCTGGGCCAGAATCGAATCAGATCGCATGGCCAATCCTGTATTTCGTGAATTCTATACCGAGCGGGATGTGGTGATGGAGGAAAGAAGACAGCGTTACGAATCCGATCCGGATGGAAAACTCCTCGAACTCTATCTCGCCACTGCTTTTATCGCTCACCCCTATCGGCGGCCGGTGATAGGTTGGCCGTCGGACTTGCGTTTTCTCGATATGGCATACATGAGGAATTTTTTTCAAAAAACGCATGCACCAAACAATACGGTCATCGCCGTGGTTGGTGATATCCGTCCGTCCGAGGTTCTCAGGATTGTAGAAAAATATTTCGGTCGTTTGCCTGCACAGGAACTGGATCCCCGACCGGTCACGGTGGAACCGGTCCAGTCGGGCGAAAGGCGGATCGAGGTCCTCTATGCGGCCGATCCGAAACTGATCCTGGGCTACCACAAACCAGCCCCGCCTGCCTTTGACGATTACGTTTTTGATCTCATCGAGTCCCTGCTCACTCGGGGACGAACGGCAAGGCTGTTTAAAACCCTCATTGAAGAAAAACGCCTTGCGAAAAGCATACAAGCCCATAATGGCTTCCCGGGCGCCCGGTATGCCAATCAATTCGTTTTTTTTACGACTCCGCGTCACCCCCATACAAATATGGAGGTGGAAACGGCGCTGGCTGAGGAAATCGAAAGGCTCAAAAACGAACCTGTTTCCGATGAGGAACTGGGAAAAGTGAAAAAACAGGTCCGGGCCGATTTCATCAGAGGACTCGATTCCAATGCCGGCCTTGCCGGGATGCTCTCCTACTACGAAGCCCTGCTGGGGGATTACCATTACCTTACCGGTTATGCCGCAGCCATTGACAAAATTACGCCCGACGACATCCGACAGACGGCGCGGACCTATCTGATTCGGGAGAACAGAACGGTCGCCGCAGGGGTAAGAAAGCCATAACCTATGAAATACAAGAGCATGTTAATACCCAATACCGCTTTGAAGACAACGATTTTCTTATCCATTTTCTTTCTGCTTTTCTCCTATCCGATTGTTGCCGCCGCAGCGCCCCCCTCCCTGACCGACCCGGATAGGATCGCCTATAAACCGCTTTCCTTCACACCCCCCAAGGCGGAGCGCGTGACACTCGACAATGGTCTTATCCTCTATACTCTTGAAGACCGCGAACTCCCTCTTGTTAAAATTACCGCGGTCATCCGGACCGGTAGCGCGTTTGATCCCCCTGAAAAAGAGGGTCTCGCGGAGCTTACAGGGAAGGTCATCAGGACAGGCGGCATTGAAGGCATGACCGGAAGCGCAATCGACGAAACCCTCGAATCCATGGCCGCAATTTTACATACGACTATCAACCGCGACTCCGGGGTTTTTTCCCTGTCCGTATTGAGAAATGATCGGCAAAAAGGGCTGGAACTCTTTTCCAGAATCCTGATGACTCCCGTTTTCGAGATGGAGAAACTGACTCTGGCTAAGGAGCTAAAAATCGAGGAGCTACGACGGATTCCTGATGATGCGCAGAAATTGGCTTTTAGAGAATTCGGCCGGCTGATCCATGAAGGCTCTCCCCGTGGGAGGCTCGCTACGGCAAACTCCATCAACCGTATTCAGAGGGATGATCTGATCCGATTCCATCGACTGTTCTATCAACCAAAGCGGGTCATGATATCGATCAGCGGCGATATAGACCGGAAAGAAGCGGAAACCCTAGTGAACCGGTATTTCGGGAATTGGCAACCGTCAGAGGAGAAAGTGGAGCCCCCTCTCCTTCCTCAGCCGAAGGAAGGAAGGATTTATATCCTGCCGAAGGATCTCTCCCAATCAGTTGTCATCTTTGGCTGGCTTGCACCGGCAAAAAAAAGCGCCCAATTTTTCCCATTGGAAATCGTCGATTTTATCGTCGGGAGCGGTGGTTTCCGTTCGCGGATATTTCAGGAAATCAGAACCAATCGAGGCCTGGCTTACAGTACAGGCAGTTTTTACACCGCAAAGAGCGATTACGGCCTCTTTGGGGCCTATGCCCTGACAAAATCCGAATCAACAGTCGAGGTCGTTTCCTTGCTGCGAGGCATCATCAAAGATATCGGTCAAAAACCGGTACTTCCAAAAGAGCTGGAAATGACAAAGAGTTCGATCCTGAACAGCTTTATTTTTTCCTTTACCTCCGCCAACCAGATTGCCCTGCAGCAACTGATGATCGAATATGAAGGCCTACCTGAAGATTATCTTATAACCTATCGAAATAACATAAATAATGTAAATACAGAAGATGTCCTTAAAGCGGCACGCCAACACCTGGACCCGGAAAAGGCGATCATTCTGATCATTGGGAACGATAAAATTTGCAAAGAGATTTCCACCTCGTTCAAGGATGTATCAAAAATCGAGAATTCCTTATGATTTGTTTAAAAAGACAGGCGGATCATGATCAAAAGAAGGGTTGACCCTTTGTTAAAAAAGAAGACCGAATGCGACATCCTGGAAAAGGTCGTTTTCACCGATAACGATGTCCTTCGGACTCTCTTTGGCGAACATGACCAGAATATCAAGCTCATCGAGAAGCTCGCCGAAGTCAAACTGGCCGTCCGGGGTAACGTCATCTCCATCACCGGCAACGCGATCACCGTGACACTCATCAGGCAACTGCTCAGCCAGTTGTATGAGATCACAGGCAAAGGATATCCTGTTTATCCCGCCGATATTGAATACGCCCATCGTATCCTGTCCGAAGATTGTACGGCAGATCTGGAAAAGATCTTTCTGGATACCGTTTTCATCTCCTCGAAGAAACGGATCATCACCCCCAAAAGCATCGCCCAGAAACTCTATATCGATGCCATCAGAAACTCGGACATGGTCTTCGGCATCGGACCGGCGGGAACCGGAAAAACCTACCTCGCTATGGCCATGGCGATTTCCGCACTGCTGGAAAAGAAGGTCTCGCGCATTTCGCTGGCAAGACCCGCCGTCGAGGCAGGTGAGAAACTGGGTTTTCTGCCGGGCGATCTCTCGGAAAAGGTCAATCCCTACCTGCGTCCTCTTTATGACGCCCTCTTTGATATGATCGATTTTGACCGGGCATCGGCCTTAATAAATAAGGGAGTTATCGAGGTCGCCCCCCTCGCCTTCATGAGGGGACGGACACTCAATGATTCCTTTGTTATCCTTGACGAAGCCCAGAATACGACGTCGGAACAGATGAAGATGTTCCTGACGAGACTCGGATATGGATCCAAGGCCGTGATTACGGGAGATGTAACCCAGATCGACCTGCCGATGGACAAGATATCCGGTCTCGTCGAAGCGGAAGAGCTCCTCTGCAAAACTGAGGGGATTCGTTTTATCCACTTCTCAGAGCTCGATGTGGTCAGGCATCCTCTCGTTCAGGACATTATTCGTGCATACAACCACCTTGATCATCGGAAAAGGAGGAATGGCAGTCGGCATCAGGCATCTTGAAGAGGAAACTTCCTGGTTACAGACGCCCGTTATGTCCATTTCTATAGAAAACCGACAGAATAAATTCAAGATCGATCGGAGAAGATTGCTAAAAAGCCTGAAGCGGCTGATGAGGGAGCTTTGCTGTCAAGATGGTGAACTCAGCCTCCTGTTGGTTGATGACGACCAGATCCGCGTATTCAACAGGACTTACCTCAAACGGGACCGTTCGACCAATGTCATCTCCTTTTCTATGAGAGAAGGAGAATTCAGCGATATCAACCCACAGCTCCTCGGGGATATTATCCTCTCCCTCGAGACAGCCTATCGCGACGCTGTAACAGGAAATATCGATTTCATGGACGAAGTGGAGTTCCTTGTCATCCACGGCCTCCTTCATCTCCTCGGTTATGAACACGAAAACGCCACGGCAAAGGAGTCGAGACAGATGAAAACGCGCGAGAGGGAACTCTTTTTCCTATTGCGGCATTACGAGTT
>PNOO01000133.1 GCA_013824905.1 Syntrophus sp. (in: bacteria)
ACTCCTCTGCGGCCAAAAGAAGCTCGACGACTACCATTTTCTGAACCTGCCCGGCGGCTTCCTCGACGGCGACGACCTCGGATCGGCTAAGGCGGGGGCAAACCGGATTCTGCATGCCTCCGTCGCAGGTGGAAAGGAGCGGCTCTTCGACCAGTTTCTGAGATTCATCGGAGAGGGAAAACTGATTCTCGGCGTCTGTAACGGTTTTCAGCTCCTCGTGAAGCTCGGGATGCTCCCCGGCTTCGACGGGCATTACGACCGGCAGGCCGTCACGCTCACCTTCAATGATTCAGGGAGATTCGAGGACCGCTGGATCCATCTTCGCGTCGATCCCGCTTCTCCCTGCATCTTCACCCGGGGGCTCCGGGGCCTTTACCTGCCCGTCCGCCACGGCGAAGGAAAATTCATCGCCCAGGACGAGGGGGTTCTGGAACGCCTCCATCGGGAGCGCCTGATCGCCGTCCAGTACAGCGATGAGAATTACCAAGGGACAACACCGGACTATCCCGCGAATCCCAACGGCGCCGTGGATGGAATCGCGGGAATCTGCAACGCGACGGGACGGATCTTCGGCCTGATGCCCCACCCGGAGGCCTTCCTCCACCGGACCAACCATCCCCGCTGGACCAGAGAGAAACTGCCCGAGGAGGGAATGGGCCTCGCCCTCTTCCGGAACGCCGCCGCCTTCCTGAGGGGTACCGCCTTTTAGCGTTTCTCTCATTCCAGATCGATAATAAGGGAATGTCTTAACTCTTGTTTTTTAGTTAATACAGAGAGGAATTGAATATGGGGTTGACGATCGCAGAAAAATTAATCGCCGCATCATTGGTTGAAGGCGAAATGGAACGAGGGCGGAGGATCGGTATTCGGGCCGACCAAACGTTGTCGCATGACTTAAACGGTGTCATGTCTTATCAGGTTCTTCAAGCGATCGGCTTAGAGAAGGTCAAGGTCGATTTGGCCGTCCATTATATCGACCATAATATGGTTCAGGCGGACTATAAAAATTCCGACGACCATCGATATTTGCAGGATATGACCGCGAAGCTGGGCGTTATCTGTTCACGTCCGGGAAACGGTATCTGCCATCAGCTGCACTTGGAGCATTGGGGGGTACCGGGCAAGACGCTGATCGGCGCCGACTCGCACACCGTTGCCGCGGGCGGCATCGGTATGCTGTCCATCGGCGTCGGCGGTTTTGACGGGGCCATGTCCATGGCGGGTGAACCACTTTATCTTACCATGCCTAAAATTGTAAAGATTCACCTTACCGGCAAACTCCCGCCGCTTGTATCGGCTAAAAATATTATCCTCGAAGTGTTGCGACGGATGACGATCAAGGGCGGCGTGGGTAAAATCCTCGAATATTCCGGCCCGGGGGTCTCCACCTTGAATGTGGCGGAACGCTCTACGATTACCAATATGGGTGCAGAAACCGGCGCCACGACGTCGGTTTTCCCCAGCGATGAAAACACCCGGAGATGGATGAAGGCGTATCAGCGAGCGGAGCAATGGATTCCATTGGCTGCCGATGAAGATGCTCTTTATGATGAAGTGATGGAAATCGATCTATCCCAGCTTGAACCACTGATCGCCCTGCCGCATCAGCCGGATAACGTCGTACCGGTGCGTCAGGTCGCGGGGCTCAAGGTTGATCAGGTCATGATGGGCAGCTGCACCAACACCTCTTTGCATGATGTATTGTCGATCGCTCATGTTTTAAACGGCAAACCGATTCATCGCGACGTCGATACCGCTCTTTATCCCGCTACACGGACGGTGATCCGCGAAAGTATCGCCCGCGGCGCTTACGATAAGATCCTCGCTTCCGGCGTCCGCATCTTCGAACCGATTTGCGGCGGTTGCAACGGATCCGGTTTCGCTCCCCAGTCCGACGGTGTTTCCCTCCGGACCAATCCGCGCAATTTCCTGGGACGCAGCGGTACGGCGACGGCGAAAATATACCTGGTTGCCCCCGAAACGGCGGCCGCTTCGGCGCTGACCGGCGTCATCACCGATCCACGCGATATGAACCTGGCGCCGTTTGTCTATGAAATGCCCGAATTCTTTGTCGATGACAGAGATCTGTTTCAGGCCCCGGCTTTAGAACCGAAGAAGATTGTTGTCCGCCGCGGTCCGAACCTCCGGCCGATTCCCGATATGCCGGCCCTTCCGGATACTATCGGCGGCGAAGTCCTATTGAAACTAGGGGACGATATTACCACCGATCACATCTGCCCGGCGGGAGCCCTCTATATACCGATCCGTTCAAATATTCCCGAATTGTCCAAACACGCGTTTAAGGTGGTGGATGATGCCTTTGCCGAACGCGCTGGGAAGGCGAACGGCGGCTTTGTCGTCGGAGGATCGAACTACGGCCAGGGATCGAGCCGTGAACAGGCTGCGATGTTGCCGAGATATCTTGGCGTCAAAGCGGTGATTGCCAAGAGTTTCGCCCGGCTGCACCTGGCAAACCTGGTCAACTGGGGACTTCTACCGCTGATGTTCGTGAAGGGAGAAGATTTGGATCACATCAGCCCGGGAGACCGTCTGACCATCGGCACAGCTGAGCTTAAAGAAGGGCAACCATACATGGTCCGAAACGAAACAACGAAAAGAGATGTTGCCGTCACTTCTCCGCTCTGTCAGGAAGACCTTGATTCAATAAAGGCCGGGGGACGATTAAATCAGGTAAAAAATAAGAACCGGTAAAAGGAGAGCAATATGCGCAAGGTGCTGTTTTTCAACGGTCAGAGTCAGCAAGTAGCAAACATTTTTTGTGAAAAAGTACCCGGAGGGTTTGACGTTTCCTGGCAACCGCATCGTTTGAGCGATAACGAAAAAATAGCCTTGATCAGGGATGTGGAGTTTCTGGTGCTTCACCCTGCCGCGATCTCCGGCAATGTCTTGCGAGAGGCAAAGTCGCTGCACCTTATCCAACTCCTCACTGCGGGCTATGACCAAATCGATCTCAATTTGACGACGGAACTCGGGATCCCTGTCGCCACAAACGGCGGTGCAAATTCATGGGGAGTCGCCGAGCACAGTGTCGGCTTGTTGCTGGCTCTATACAAACGCCTGATGCCGTGTGATCGATCGGTTCGCGAAGGAAAGTGGCGACAGGCAATCTCGGGATTTGACACGTTCGAGGTGGCGGGAAAGACAGTAGGCCTGGTGGGGGCGGGAAACATCGGCCGGAAAGTGGCCAGACGGTTCAAGGCTTTTGAGACGCGCATCCTTTATTACGACGTACAGCCTGCACCTGATATCGAAACCGAGTTGGATGCGCGCAGGGTTTCGCTCGATGAACTGCTGAGTGAATCGGATATCATTACGATCCACGTCCCACTGCTCCGGGAAACCCGAACACTCATCGGACAGCGCGAGCTATCGTTGATGAAACCGACTTCAGTGCTCATCAATACGAGCCGGGGAGAAATAGTAGACGAGGAGGCGCTGCTTGCGGCGCTGAAAGAAAAACGCATCGCCGGAGCCGGTCTCGATGTCTTCCACAAGGAGCCGATCTCGCCGGATAACCCTCTTTTAAATCTCGATAATGTGGTGCTTTCTCCCCACACGGCCGGACATTCCTACGAAGGCTGGTTCCGGAGATCCCGCTTTGCATGGGAAAATATCCAGCGGGTGGCGTCGGGGCAGCCCCCCGCATCTTTGGCTCAGCCGGAAGAGAAGTAATGATGAACGCCAAAACCGATATCGTGGTCGGATAATCATAAGGAGGTTGCTCAATGAACGGTATAGAAAAGAAGATGGTGGGAATACTCAGGACGTTGCGCGAGAATTACGGGGTTACGGCGGTAAAGGTCAATATGGAAGCGGAGGGCATCCGGCTGGAAGAGATCCTCCGGACGAAAGATATCGTCCTGAGCGCCGGTGTGGAATTGACGGTCAAGATCGGCGGGTGTGAAGCGTTGACGGATCTGAGGCTGTCAAAAATGTACGGTGTCAATACCGTCATGGGTCCAATGATCGAATCCCAATTTGCGCTGGAAAAATACCTGGCGATGGTCGAGTCCGAATATGCAGCCGATGAGTTGGAAGACCTCAAGGTGGTCATCAACATCGAAACGGTGGACGGCTATCAGAAATTCGATCAGATTCTGGAGGCGCCAAACAGCTCGCTCTTGACCGGTATCGTTCTAGGGCGCACCGATTTGGCCGCCGCGTTAAATCTCAAGGATGTGAACGCTCCGGAGGTGCTTTCTATGGCCAAGGATCTCTTTTCCAAGGCAAGAAAACAATCGCTGACCTGCATCGTCGGCGGCGGTATGTCCGTCAAAGCGATCCCGTTTCTCAAGGAATTAAAAGGACTCCTCACCGGCTTTGAGACGAGAAAAGTGGTGTTCGCCGATTATGGCAAGGCGGAGACGAACATGGCGGAAGGGATTCCCCTGGCGCTCAAATTCGAGTACCACTGGTACGAATGGAAACAGCAGTACTACGGCAAGATATACAATGAAGATGCCGCCAAGATGAAAAGCCTGTCCGCCCAATGATCTCAAGGAACTGCTTGCCTACGTGAAAACTCACAAGCAGAAGATCAACCTGGCCAATGCCGGCCCGGGCTCCAGTGCACACCTGTAGGGCATGCTCTTCCAGACGGCGATTCAGACGGAGTTGACCACCATTTCTTACGCCGGTATCGGACCGGCCATGATTGACCTTCTCTGAGGCCAGGTGGACATCCAGTGCGACCAGGTAAACAACACAATCGGCTAGGTCAAGGGCGGCAAAATTCAAGATCTTACTCCGGTTGTCAGATAGCGAAACAAGGACTCAGGTGTGAGGCCTTCGATCCCGAGGGCCTCGAGGTCGCGGCATTCACTCCCGAAATCCCGGCCGAGGAGCGCCGATCCAAGGGTAATCAGAGACAGGGCGACCGGCATTTTCACGCCGAGAGGTTCGGCGAGCGCCATCCACGTTGCCAAACCATAGGGCAGATCTTCGGTGAGCCAACGGGTATCAAGCTGACCGGGCGCCCGCAGTGCAGTCAGCATCCGTGAACCGTTGATCACCGACCACAGATCACCGTGCGGTCCGAAGCCGGCGTTCGCGAAACCTTCGGCGACGGGCTTAAGCCCGATGCCATACGCGGTACCGAGCGCAAGGCGTTCCCGATCGAGCGCCTCGATTACCGTGACGACACCCGGGGTCACACCCTCTTCGTAGAAGTAGAAATCCCCCCGCGAACGCTCCACTCGACCGGCGTTCAGTAAAACACCAGGCGGGTGCACAATCGGATTCAATGCAGATAGTCCCGCCTTGAGGACATCGGCATAAGCCAAGGCGCCGGGGAAAAGCCGCGCTATTGGTTCCAGCGCTTCTGGTATGTTCTCTGCCGGAAAGACGCCGACACCGAGTGCCGGTACGACACCCCAAATCACCGCCCGATCCGATGCGATCTTCCGACAAACGTAGGGAGCGGTGTCTGATTCGGCAAGGATACAAGCAGGAGCGCCGGCTCTGCGTAAGACTTTTGCAAATTCGAGCGTTCCGAGGTTGCCCGGAAGTAACATGAGAATCTGTCCGGCTTTGAGCTCTTTCGCAAATGCCTCGGCAAACGGCTTGTGGGCGTAAGATGGCACCGAGCAGACGAGCCAATCCGACCATGCGGTTGCCTGCCTTACGTCGGTGGTGACCCCGGCGAGCCTTGCTGATCCGGTAACCGATGTGCCTTCGAGATGGATGATCAGCCTCTCCCGCAGCGGCTCAATGGTCCAGGCAAAAGCGGGATGCTCCCAGAGAAGGACCTCATAACCGTCGAGGCTGAGCTTTGCCGCAATGCTAAAGGCGGTATTGCCGCCTCCGAGAACTGTCACCCTTTTATTCATCGCCTCTCCCCCATCGCTTAACCAATTTCCGCGGCAATTCTGATCGCGCATTCGATCGCCGCAGGCCGAATCCGGTTTTTGACCGTTGAAGGCGGTAAAATAATGTTACGGTCTTCTCCATGATCGTCAGGGATGTATCCTATGCCATGTTTCACCCTCCGTGAAGGGAAGGGGAGCTATCACTGGAATTGCACAATCATCAGCGCCTGAATTTCGCCGCCAATGCTTCAGAGCTACTGCGCAAGAGGCCGACGTCGGCGCCGACTCAGGTTTTGTTCTGTTAACATAATCCAAGCCTGTTAAGAAGAAGTTTGCTCACCCCACACCCTCACATCCTTCAATAGCGCCTTTCTAAAATCTTCCGGTTCAAGTATTACGATATTCGGTATCCAAAACTTGAGGATGTTCCGGATCGCTTCGTACTGGCCCATCCGGAACTGCTGATGGCGGCTACTTAACGGTATACCCACGGGCATCGAGGCAAGCGCCCATCGCCCGTTTATAGTCCGAACGCTTCCGGCTCACCTGAGCTTCAGGCATATCGCCTGTTGGCTGAGTCGGGTCCCAGCCTATCTGGCCGATAGCCCAGATGTGACACTCGTAACGATCTTTAGCCTGTTGCTCTTCGCTCTGACCTGTGCGGGGATAAACAAAGAACCTTTCAGCCGGCGACGCCGGCACGGATGACGCAGGATACTCTGGAGGCTGCTCTTGGACAACCACTGGCGGCGGTGCATCATAGGGGGTCGTATCGATAGAAGATGAGCCATGATAGTAAAAGCCACCATCGAAGAAGATCGGGGGAGGTCCCGGGAATGGTCTCCCATGCGGAGCGAAGATCAGGAGCGGTATGAGCAAAGCCCTGGGGGGAGGGAGGCCGGGCAAGTGCGGAATCGGGGGGAGCAGGAGGTCGCTCAGTTTCGGTGGCTTCTCTTTTCTGGCTGCGATCATCAGTATGATCAATCCGACGATGAGC
>PNOO01000134.1 GCA_013824905.1 Syntrophus sp. (in: bacteria)
AACCTGGAGTCGGCCTGCATCAAGGCGCGGCGCTACGGCCTCGCCCCCCACCGGATCGCCCTCTTCCTGAAGAGACAGAGCTTCGACATGGAGGGCCGGGAGGCGAAGCTCAACCGCCCCTCGGCCCATCCGCTGGAATTGTCCCATCTCATCCGCGGTCTGTTCAATGACATGTACCGGCGCCATGATCTCTACCGGGCGACCGGCGTCGTCCTTCTGGACCTCGTCCGGGACATCCAGATCCAGTACTCCCTCTTCGAGGACCCTCTGAAGGCGGAAAGGATCCGGGAACTCTACGAGGCCGTCGACGTCCTCTCCGGCAAGTACGGGAAACACATCCTCCATCTGGGAGGTTCCCACCCCATCGAGGTCCTGGGACAAGGTCGCCGGGGCGCCCCTACCGCCCGCGAGCAGACGCAACTTTACGGTGAAACCCGCCGTAAACACCTGGGCCTCCCCCTCTTCCAGACTGACTTTCCGCCTGGACGCGCCCCCTCCCGCAACACCCGATCATGACGGCTTCGTAAAAAGTCCATCCCAAATTCAAAGCTTCAGCGACTTCTTACGAGGCCATCAATCATGATTCACGGAAAAAAAAGATTGACATATCAGATCGATCCTCATATTCTTGGCCCGTACATATAAAAAATACACTTTGTTATATTTTCGATATTATTGAGTTTACAGAGAGTTACCCTCCGGCCGGAACCTCCAGGACATCTGCAGGGGCCGGCTTTTCGACGTTCAATGGATAAAAAATTAGAAAGCAATTGATAGGATCAACCTATGAAAATAGTATTGCTTTTAATATCGGTCATATCCATTGGATTGGGTCTCACCGCTGTGGCGGCTCAGCACGATGAATATCCCGTCGCCTCGCCGCCCTTCTCCGAGGGGATCTTTCCCTGCAGCAATTGCCACGCCGGGCTTGAATTAAACACCAAGAAAAGAGAATTAAAGGACGAACATACCTCCATCAGGCTGCATCATGCGGAAAAGGAAAGATGGTGTCTTGATTGTCATAACGGCCCCAACCGCGATAAATTGAAGCTTGCCGACGGGGAAATCATCGATTTTACCGAATCATACCGGCTTTGCGGCCAGTGCCACGGGAATATCTATCGCGACTGGAAAGCCGGGATTCACGGGAAAAGGGTCGGCTTCTTCAAGGGAGGGAAACGGACCTATTTTCTGTGCGTCAATTGTCATAATCCCCACGACCCCAAATTCAAACCCTTAAAACCGGAACCACCCCCGACAAGACCGGAATCGCAATATGGGAAATAGACACACAAGAAGAGACTTCATTAAAATGATGTCCCTGGGCGCCGTGGCCGGACTGTCCCTCGGAAGTCTTGCCTGCACCAAAGCCGGCATGGAAGAGTTTCTCCAGAAGCACTTCCGTGAAATGACGGAAGACGAAAAAAAACAGGTCATCCGGCGGCTGGAAGAGAGGTATTTAAAAAAATACGGCAAAAAAGTCCTGATCAGCACACAGCCTGCTGAGACCGGGGTTCTGTGGGGATATGGTCTTGATCTTTCCCGGTGCATCGGCTGCCGCAGATGCGTGTACGCCTGCGTGAAAGAAAACAATCAATCCCGCGTCCACCCTCAGTTGCAGTGGATAAGGGTCATCAGGTTAAAGAAGGGCAGTCTGATCAATCTGGAAAATGCCGAGCATTATTACAATCCCGAAACGGTCCCGGAACCGGGGTTCATGTACATGCCCGTTCAGTGCCAGCAGTGTGAAAATCCCCCCTGTGTGCGTGTCTGCCCGGTGAAAGCCACCTGGAAGGAACCGGACGGCATCGTGGTCGTGGATTACAACTGGTGCATCGGCTGCCGCTATTGCATGGCCGCTTGCCCCTATAAAGGACGAGTCTTCAACTGGGCGGAACCGAACCTGCCTGCTGCGGAAGTGAATACGGAGGTGCATTATCTGGGAAACAGACCCCGGATGAAAAATGTGGTGGAAAAATGCACCTTCTGTGTCCAGCGGGTGAGGCAGGGACGCTATCCGGCCTGCGTGGAGATCTGCCCGACCGGAACAAGGAAGTTCGGAAACCTGCTGGACCCGAACAGCGAAATAAGATACCTGATAGAAAACAAAAGGGTGTTCAGATTGAAGGAAGACTTCAACACCGACCCGAAGTTTTATTACTTCTTTTCCGCATAACACCCCGAGGGCGAGATGGAAGCTTGGAGATTTTTTAGACAAACGGTAAAAATGGTCTTTATCGGCACGAAGGTCTACTACCTGTGGTGCGCCTTTCTGCTGACGATCATCGGGGTAGCCATCGCCTTCTATGTAAAACAGCTGGATGCCGGGTTGATTGTCACCCATATGCGGGATCAGGTGTCGTGGGGGCTTTATATCGGCAACTTCACCTACCTGGTCGGAGTGGCCGCCGCGGCCGTGCTCCTCGTTATTCCGGCATACATCTATCACTTCGATCCCATCAAGGAGATTGTCGTGTTGGGTGAACTTCTTGCCGCCTCGGCAATCATCATGGCCCTGATGTTTGTCCTTGCCGATCTGGGACGACCGGACAGGTTCTGGCACCTCATCCCTTTTATCGGCAGCCTCTCCTTCCCGAAATCCCTGCTGGCCTGGGATGTGATCGTCCTCAACGGCTACCTCGTACTGAACACCCTCGTCCCGATCTATATCTTGGTGAAAATCTATTTTGGCGCCGAACCCAACAAGAAATTTGTCATCCCTCTGGTGTTGCTGTCGATTCCCTGGGCGGTTGGCATCCACACTGTGACCGCCTTCCTCTATAACGGACTGGCCGCCCGGCCTTTCTGGAACGCCTCTATCCTGGCCCCCCGTTTTCTCGCCAGCGCCTTCTGCTCGGGGCCGGCAATGGCCATCATTATTTTCCAGATCCTGAGAAAAACAGCAGGGATGAAGATTAAAAACGAGGCCCTTTTCAAGATTTCCGAGTTGATCGCCTATGCCATGTTCATCAATCTGTTTCTGCTGGGCGCCGAGCTATTCAAAGAATATTACACCGGCACGATTCATCTGGCGCCCATGGAATATCTCTACCAGGGGTTGCATGGGCACAATTCACTGGTTCCCTGGATCTGGTCGGCGTTATTGATGAACGTGACGGCCTTTTTCATTTTCTTGATTCCCAAAACCAGGGAAAACCTCCTGACGCTCAACATCGGTTCTCTGTTCATCATCGTAGGCGTATGGATTGAGAAGGGTCTCGGCCTCATCGTACCCGGTTTCATCCCCGATCCGCTCGGTGAAATTTATGAATACATGCCGAATATAACGGAAATATCCATTTCTCTGGGTATATGGGCCTTCGGTCTTCTCATTTTTACCTTCTTTATGAGGATCGCCATACCCATCCAGAGGGGCGATTTTATTCATTCGAGATATACGAAGCCGACCGCCCGACCCCAATATGAACGGATAGAGCCGTAGGATAATTAATACTTGCAAAGTTAATTCTATTGAAATAGTAGACTTACGGGCAATATAAATGGTTTTTTATTCCCTTTGAACAGGCTGTCTCTGGAGGCGTGAGTGAGAGAAGGTCGCATTAGAGAAGAAGTGGTCATGAAGGGTGAAGAGATCACGCTGAGCTTTGGCGGGATCACTGCGCTTCTGTATGTGAATTTTACTGTGCAAAGGGGAGAAATCTTTTCGATCATCGGACCCAACGGCGCGGGTAAAAGCAGTCTGTATAACGTCATTAACGGTTTTTACAGACCACAGAAAGGAAAAGTGTTTTTCAAAGAAACGGAAATAACCCATCTCAAGCCCTATCAGATCGCCAGGATGGGTATCGCACGGAGTTTTCAGAATATAGAGCTTTTCAAGCACATGACGGTCCTGGAAAATCTGATGCTTGGACGTCATATCCATATCCGATACGGATTGTTTAAGTCATTGTTCTATTTTGGCCCCTGCCTGAAGGAAGAGGTTCAACACAGGAAGCGGGTGGAGGATGTCATAGACTTCCTTGAGATTGAACATATCAGGAAAAAACATGTCGGAACACTCCCTTATGGACTCCAGAAGCGTGTGGAAATGGCCCGGGCGTTGTGCCTTGAGCCGGAAATCCTGCTTTTGGATGAACCCATGGCAGGCATGAACCTCGAAGAAACCGAGGATATGGCCCGCTTTATCATCGATGTCAATAACGAATGGGGGATGACAGTGCTCCTGATCGAACATGATATGGGCGTCGTCATGGACCTCTCCGATAGGATCATGGTTCTGGACTTCGGCGAAAAAATCGCCGAAGGAACTCCTGAAGAAATTCAGCAGAACTCTCTGGTTGCCAAAGCCTACCTCGGCGAGTCGGATGGGGCATTTCTCGGAAGGTAATGGAGGACGCATGTCGGCAGATACGTTTCCCAAGCTTTTACTAGAACAGTCAAAGAAGTACGGATCAAAAAAAATCGCGTTGAGGGAAAAAGACCTCGGCATATGGCAATCTTTTACGTGGGAACAATACCTGGAAAAGGTGAAATATTTCTCTCTGGGCATGATCAGCCTCGGCTTTGAGCCGGGAGACAAGATTTCCATTATTGGCGACAACAAACCCGAATGGATTATCGCCGAGCTTGCAGCACAGTGCGCCGGTGGATTGGGTACCGGAATATATCAGGATTCCATCCTCAAGGAAGTGGCCTACATCATCAACCATTCCGAGACAAAATTCGTTATCGCCGAGGATCAGGAGCAGGTCGACAAGATTCTCGATATGCAGGAAGAATTGCCCAATGTAAAAAAGGTCATCTACTACGACCCGAAGGGGATGAGCAAATACGATTCGGATTTGCTCGCCTATTTCCCGGATGTTATGGAAATGGGAAGGGAATACGAAAAGAGCCATCCCGGACAGTTCGAAAAGAACGTGGAAAATACCCGACCGGAAGATGTAGCGTGGATCTGCACCACGTCAGGAACCACCGGGTTCCCGAAACTTGCAATGCTGACCCATAAAAACCTCATTTCCATGGCAACCAATCTTGGCACATTCGATCCCAAGTATGATACCGACGAGTTTGTCTCCTTCCTCCCTCTCCCCTGGGTCGGCGAACAGATGATGGCCGTGGCCAGCGGACTACTGTTCGGATTAACCGTCAACTTTCCGGAGAGCGTCGAGTCGGCCCAGGCGGACTTGCGGGAAATCGGACCGCACATCATGTTTTCTCCGCCGCGTGTCTGGGAAAATATGTGTTCCACCGTGCAGGTCAAGGTGATGGACGCCTCGTTTCTAAAAAGGGCTGTATTTAACCTGTGTGTTCCGATCGGCCGGAAATGGTCGGAATACAAATTTGAAAAGAAAACCCCGCCGTTCTACTTCAGAATTCTGTATACCCTTGCTTATCTTGCGGTATTCAAGGCGTTGAAGGATCGGTTGGGATTCAGCAATATCCGTTCGGCCACCACCGGAGGAGCGGCTTTGGGCCCCGACACGTTCAAGTTTTTCCACGCCCTCGGCATATCGCTGAAGCAGATTTACGGACAGACCGAAATCAGCGGTATCTCCTGTGTACACAAAAATAGCGATATCAATCCGGATACCATGGGAGAACCTATTCCCGAGACCGAAGTGAAGATATCCGAAAGCGGGGAAATCCTCTCCAAAAGTCCCGCGGTGTTTCCGGGGTACTATAAACAGCCGGAGGAGACCGCAAAAACGGTGATTGACGGATGGCTCCATTCCGGCGATGCCGGCTACCTCACACCCGACGGGCATATTGTGGTGATCGACCGGATCAAGGATGTCATGAGTCTGATTGACGGGATAAAGTTTTCACCCCAGTTCATCGAGAACAAACTGAAATTCAGCCCGTATATCAAAGAAGCGGTCACCATAGGCCATAACAGGGATTTCATCATCGGGATGATCTGCATCGATTTCGGCATCGTCGGAAACTGGGCGGAAAAGAACAAGATCAACTACACGACCTATACGGATCTTTCCTCCAAGACGGAGATAGTGGATCTCATCCAGCGAGAAGTCGAAAAAGTGAACAAGGGATTGCCCGACAACGCCAAGGTGAAACGGTTTGTCCTGCTGTACAAGGAGTTGGATCCCGATGACGATGAATTGACCCGAACCAGAAAGGTCCGCAGGCATTTTGTTGAGGAGAAGTACAAGGAGATCATTGAAGGCATGTATGAGGGGAAGGATTCGATCAAGATCGAGGCGATCATCAAATTCCAGGATGGAAAAACCTCCATGATCAGAACCGTCATGGCCGTGAGAAACGTATAAAAAAGGAGAGCATGCGATGGAGTCAGTCTTGCAGTCGTTGATAAGCGGCATCGTGGTCGGAAGTATTTATGCACTGATTGCTTTGGGATTTGTGCTGATCTATAAATCCACGGCCGTGATCAATTTTGCCCAGGGCGAGCTTCTGATGTTCGGGGCTTATCTGTGTCTTACCTTGGTCGTGGCATTCAAGATTCCGTTCTGGGTCGCCTTTTTTACAACACTCATCGCGGCGGCGCTGTTGGGTCTCTTGCTGGAAAGGCTTTTTTTAAGACCCATGATTGGCGAACCCGCGATCTCCATCATCATGCTCACGATCGGCCTGGCAAGTTTGCTCCAGGGCATGATTCATGTGACATGGGGCTCAGAAACCATGGTCTATCCCGCCATTTTCCCCACGGAGCCCTTGAGATTCGGCGGAATCGTCGTTTCCCAGGTCTATCTGTACAGTGTATTTTTCGCGGTGCTTTGTCTCGTTTTGTTTAACCTTTTTTTCCGCTATTCCAGTTCCGGCATCGCGATGAGGGCGGTGGCCAATGATCAGCAGGCCGCGCAGTCCATGGGGATCAGCATC
>PNOO01000135.1 GCA_013824905.1 Syntrophus sp. (in: bacteria)
AGGCATTGCCGGCATCGCCGATTTCTCTTCGGGCTTGTCTGCAACCATGCACTGGGTGGTCAGCATGAGGGAAGCGACGCTTGCCGCGTTCTGCAGGGCAAAACGGGTCACCTTGGTCGGATCGATGACGCCGGCCGCGATCATATCTTCATACTTATCGGTCCGGGCGTTGAATCCGTAAGCGCCCTTCTTATCCTTGACTTTCTCCACGACGATGCTGCCTTCCATGCCGGCATTGTTGGCGATCATCTTGAGAGGTTCCTCAAGGGCTTTTTTCACAATCCGGACGCCGACTTGCTCATCGCCGTCCAGCTTCATCTTGTCCAGTGCGGGGAGCGTCCGGAGATAGGCAACTCCCCCTCCGGGAACGATCCCTTCTTCAACTGCTGCACGGGTCGCGTTGAGGGCATCCTCGACGCGGGCCTTCTTCTCTTTCATCTCCGTTTCAGTTGCGGCGCCGACCTTGATCACCGCCACGCCGCCGACCAGCTTGGCCAGTCTCTCCTGAAGCTTCTCGCGGTCGTAATCGGAAGTCGTCTCTTCGACCTGGGCACGGATCTGTTTCACGCGGCCTTCGAGGGAGGCGCGGGAACCGGCGCCATCGATGATCGTCGTGTTGTCCTTGTCGATGGTGATTCGCTTGGCACGGCCGAGGTCTTCTATCTTCGTGTTCTCTAGCTTGTAACCCATTTCCTCGGAGATCATCTTACCGCCGGTGAGGATGGCGATATCTTCGAGCATGGCCTTTCTTCTGTCGCCGAAGCCAGGGGCCTTTACGGCAGCCACATGCAGGGTGCCGCGAATCTTGTTGACCACAAGGGTCGCCAAGGCTTCGCCTTCGATATCTTCGGCAATAATGAGGAGCGGCCGGCCCATCTTGGCGATCTGCTCCAGGACGGGAAGGAGGTCTTTCATGTTGCTGATCTTCTTTTCATAGATGAGGATGAGGCAGTCTTCGAGTTCGACTTCCATCTTCTCAGCGTTCGTAACGAAATAGGGGGAGAGATAACCGCGGTCGAACTGCATCCCTTCGACGATCTCCAGTTCGGTCTCCAGTCCTTTCGCCTCTTCCACGGTGATGACGCCTTCTTTGCCGACCTTTTCCATGGCTTCTGCGATGATCGCGCCGATTGCCTCGTCATTGTTTGCGGAAATGGTGCCGACCTGGGCGATCTCCTTGGCGTCCTTGGTCGGCTTGCTCATCTTCTTGAGTTCCTTCACGACCACGTCGACGGCCTTGTCGATGCCACGCTTTACATCCATCGGGTTGCTCCCGGCGGCTACGCTCTTGCGCCTTCCCGGAAGATCGCCTGCCAGAATGGTGGCGGTGGTGGTTCCGTCGCCGGCCACATCGCTGGTTTTGCTGGCCACTTCTTTCACCATCTGGGCGCCCATGTTCTCGAACTTGTCTGAAAGTTCTATTTCTTTTGCGACGGTGACGCCGTCCTTGGTGACATTGGGTGCGCCGTAGCTGCGGTCGATGATGACGTTCCGGCCCTTGGGTCCAAGGGTCACCTTTACTGCATCCGCCAGGGTGTTGACCCCGTTGAGAATCGATTTCCTCGCTTCTTCGTCGTATTGAAGTATCTTAGCTCCCATGTATCTATCCTCCTTATATGATCAATTGATTATTTCTCGATAACACCAAGAATATCGTCCTCACGCATGATGAGGTGTTCCACACCGTCAATCTTCACCTCGGTGCCCGAATATTTGCCGAAAAGGATCTTGTCGCCCGCCTTGACGTCCAGTTTGATCAGTTTTCCGTCTTCCGCGGTCTTCCCCTTACCTACGGCGATGACGAGCCCTTCCATAGGTTTTTCCTTGGCGGTGTCGGGAATAATGATTCCCCCTTTGGTCTTCCCCTCTTCTTCCAGCCGCTTCACAATCACTCTGTCCTGTAATGGTCTGATTTTCATGCTTTAGCCTCTCCTTTCATCATTAAAATATATCTGCACATCAGCTTATGGCTCCACAGATTCGGCCTATGATAATCATCTATTTTTTCATGTCAAGGCGTGCGGCAGAAAAAATTGCAACCCGCACCTTTCTAGAAAAGACGACCTCGTAAAAAGTCTGAAAAGTTGTCAAAATTGGACGGCGCCGTAAAAAGGCCGCAGGCAAGGCGCGCGAATCCTGAGGAATGAGGCGTACTGTTGGGTACGCCGCAATGACGAAGGATGAAGCGCAACGCAGCATCCGGACTTTTTACGGCGCCGTCAAAAAAGATGCTCCGTCAGCTCCTTCAAGGAACCTATTCTGATAAGTTCAATCTGCTTCTCCGGAAGTATTTCGCGGGCAACGGTCCGGGGCAGGATACATCGCGTGAAGCCCATCCGGGCCGCTTCCTTGATCCGGACCTCGGTCTGAGAAATCCCCCTGATCTCTCCGGTCAGGCCGACCTCGCCGAAGACGACGGTCCCTGCTGCAATCGGCCGGTCGAGAAAACTCGATGTCATCGCCGATACGATCCCGAGATCGATGGCCGGCTCTTCGACCTTCACCCCGCCCGCCACATTTAGAAAAATGTCGCTGCCGCCCAGATGGATGCCGCAGATCTTGTCCATGACCGCAGTCAAGAGCGATACCCGATTATGGTCCACGCCGATCGCGGTCCGCCTCGGCATCCCGAAGCTCGTGGGACTGACCAGGGACTGGACCTCGATCAGGATCGGCCGGGTCCCCTCCATGCTCGGCACGACCACGGATCCTGCAGCCCCTTCGGGTCTCTCCGACAGAAAGAAGGCCGACGGATTGGAAACCTCCATGAGCCCCGTGTCCCGCATCTCGAAAACGCCGATCTCGTGGGTGGGACCGAAGCGGTTTTTGATCCCCCGGATGACCCGAAAGGCGTGGCCGGAATCCCCCTCGAAGTAGAGGACGGTGTCGACCATATGTTCGAGGACCTTGGGTCCGGCAATCGCACCGTCCTTCGTGACATGACCGACGAGGAAGATCGGAATGCCCGTCTTCTTAGACATGAGGATAAGCCGCCCTGAGGCCTCGCGGACTTGCCCCACGCTGCCCGGCGCGGAGGAGAGAGTGGAAGAATAGACAGTCTGGATCGAATCGATAACGGCGACGGCCGGTTTGATCTCCTGAATCCGGTTGAGGATATTTTCCAGATCGACCTCAACCAGGATGAGGAGGCTCTTTGCCGAGGCGCCGAGCCTCTTTCCCCGAAGCTTGATCTGCCGGGCCGATTCTTCTCCAGAGACATAGAGGACCGTAGCCCCCCTTTCGGCCATCTTCTCCAGTACCTGAAGCAGCAAGGTCGATTTTCCGATCCCTGGATCGCCTCCGACCAGGATGGCGGATCCGCCGACGATCCCACCCCCGAGGACACGGTCCATCTCCACAATTCCCGTGCTGACCCGATCCCCTTCATCGGCTTCTATGGCATCGATGGACTGTGGAATACCCTCGAACCGAATGTCGGCCGAGCGGACCGCTTCGGTATCCCGGATCTCTTCTTCGACGAAGCTGTTCCATTCGCTGCAGGAAGGACATTTCCCTAGCCATTTCGGAGACTGCTGGCCACAATTCTGGCAGAAGAACATTGTCCTGATCTTTTTCACGGGTGCACCTCCTACCGGCAATCCGCCTTCTTTCGTGTACATATCCTTTACTGCCCTTCTGCGTCAACTGAAAATCAAAAACGGACTTGAGTAATCATTCTGATGTTGATATACATCGCTGTCATTTTCTTGTTCCTGCACGAGATAAGGAGTTGATCATGAATAATCCCAACTTTGCCTCCGGCCCCTGCAGCAAGAGACCTGCCTGGAGCCTTGACGCCCTGAAGGACGCCGCTGTCGGACGGTCTCACCGTTCCACGCTGGGGAAAGAGAAACTGTCTCAGGCCATCCGGGAAACGGTAAAGATCCTCGGAATCCCTGCAGACTATCTCGCCGGCATCATGCCCGCTTCGGATACGGGGGCCTTTGAGGCCGCCATGTGGAGCCTTCTGGGCGCAAGGCCGGTGACTGTACTGGTCTGGGAGAGTTTCTCGGAGGGATGGGCGACGGACATCGCAAAACAGCTGAAGCTCAACCCTACGATACAAAAGGCCGATTACGGACAGATCCCCGATCTTAAGGCCGTTAACTGGGAACATGATGTGGTCTTCGTCGCCAACGGGACGACCAGCGGCGTGAAGATCCCCAACTGGGACTGGATTCCGACCGATCGCAAAGGACTCTCTCTCTGCGATGCAACGAGCGCCGCCTTCGCTATGCCCATCGACTGGTCGAAAACGGATGTGGCGACCTTCTCCTGGCAGAAATGTCTCGGTGGCGAGGCCGGTCACGGGATGCTGGTCCTCAGTCCGCGGGCCATCGCACGAATCGAATCCTACGATCCCCCCTGGCCGCTCCCGAAGATCTTCCGTATGAAAAAAGGCGGTAAGATCAACCGGGCGATCTTTGAGGGAGACACGATCAACACCCCCTCCCTCCTGTGCGTGGAAGACTACCTGGACGCCCTGAAATGGGCCGACGGTATCGGTCTCGAAGGCCTCATACAAAAAAGCAGGACCAACCTCCGGGTTGTGGAGGAATGGGTCGCAAAGAACAACTGGATCGCCTTTCTGGCCGTATCGCCGGAGATCCGCTCCAACACCTCGGTCTGTCTCTCCGTGGTCAGCGACAAGGTCAGGGCGCTTCCGAAGGAGGAACAGTCGAAATTCCTCAAAAGCATCGCGAGTGAAATGGGCAAAAGGAAGGTCGCTTACGACATGACCTCTTACAAAGACGCGCCTCCGGGATTCCGCTTCTGGTGCGGCCCCACCGTCGACCCCAGGGATATCCGCGCCGCCGTTGAGGAGCTGGAAAAGGTTTACCGGGAAAAGATCACCGCGTTATAGCGGCAAGAGTGAGAAAAGGAAACGACTCATGAAGCGGATACTGATCAGCGACAGTCTCTCTCCTGAGGGAATAGAAATATTCAAAAAGACCCCGGGGATCGAGGTCGATGTCCGGACGAAGATGACCCCCGAAGAACTCAAATCGGTCATCAAGGATTACGACGCCCTTGTCATAAGGAGCGCCACCCAGGTGACGCAGGAGGTGATCGATTGCGCCGGGAAACTGGCTGTCGTCGGCCGCGCCGGCATCGGTCTCGACAACGTGGATATCCCGGCTGCCAGCAAACGGGGGATCGTCGTGATGAACACCCCGGGCGGCAATGCCGTCACCACCGGAGAGCATACGATCGCCATGATGCTCTCCCTGGTCCGGCAGATCCCCCAGGCGACGGCATCCATGAAGGCCGGAAAATGGGAAAAGGGTAAATTCACAGGGCACGAGTTCCTCAACAAGACCCTCGGGATCATCGGCACCGGGAGGGTCGGCAGTATCGTCGCCGACCGCGCCCAGGGATTGAAAATGAAGGTCCTTGCCTATGACCCGTTTATCGCCCCGGAAGCGGCTGAAAAGATGGGGATCGTCCTGGCCAGCCTGGACGAAATATTCGCCCAGGCCGATATCATCACGGTCCATACCCCCATGACAAAGGAGACCAGGGGATTGATCAATGCGGCCGCCTTTGCCCGAATGAAAAAAGGCGTCTACATCGTCAACTGCGCCCGGGGCGGGATCGTCAGCGAAGATGACCTCTATGACGCCCTGGCATCCGGCAAAGTCGCCGGCGCCGCCCTGGACGTCTTCGAGGAAGAGCCGACAAAGAACACTGCGCTCATTACACTCGACAACGTCATCTGCACCCCCCATTTGGGCGCCTCCACCGACGAGGCGCAGATCAATGTGGCCATTGCCATCGCCGAGCAGATTTGCGCTTACCTGACGACGGGCGAGATCAAAGGCGCCGTGAATTTCCCCTCGGTCAGCGCCGAGCTTCTCACCGTGCTCCGTCCCTACCTGACGCTGGCTGAGAAGCTGGGAAAGTTCGAAGCCCAGCTCGTCTCCGGCGCCATCAAGGAGATCGTTATCGAATATAGCGGGGAAATCCTCAACTATAACGTTGCGCCGATCACAATTTCTTTGCTCAAGGGGCTCCTCACCCCCATCCTCAACGAGAGCGTCAATTACATCAACGCCCCGCTCATCGCCAGGGAAAGGGGCATCAAGGTCATCGAGGCGAGAAGCAGCGAGGTGAAGGACTACACAAGTATGATCTCCGTCACCATCAGGACCGCCCAAGGCGAGGCCTATGCCGCGGGCACCATCTTCGGCCGTCAGGAGCCGCGGATCGTAAGGATCAATAAATTCACCGTGGAGGTCATCCCGGAAGGGCGGATGTTTGTCATGTTCAACCATGATAAACCCGGCGTCATCGGCAATATCGGCACGACCCTCGGTGAGAACAACGTCAATATCTCGCGTCTCCACCTGAGCCGTACCCAGGTGGATGGCAAGGCCATGGTCGTTTTAAGCACCGACAGCATGGTCTCAGCGGATGTAATCGAAAAACTCCGACAGCTGCCGCATGTGATCTCGGTCACCGATTTGGAAATGTAAAAACCCCTGTGTCGACAGGGGGAAACTTGTGTTGGGAGATCTATTTTTATGGCAAACGTGGTTATTGTGGGAACCCAGTGGGGCGATGAAGGAAAAGGAAAAGTTGTCGATATTTATGCGGAAAATGCGGATGTGATCGCCCGCTTCCAGGGGGGCAACAACGCCGGCCACACCCTGGTCGTCGGCGGGAAACAGACCATCCTGCATCTCATCCCTTCCGGCATTCTCCACGCCGGCAAGCTCTGCATCATCGGCAACGGCGTCGTGGTCGATCCGCCCGTCCTGATCGAAGAGAT
>PNOO01000136.1 GCA_013824905.1 Syntrophus sp. (in: bacteria)
ATGCCGATGGCGCAGGCCTCCTGGACCTTGGGATGGAGGTAGAAGACCTCATCGATGTCCCGCGGATAGACGTTGAAGCCGCCGGAGATAATCATGTCCTTCTTCCGATCGACGATGTAGAAGTAACCCTCCTCGTCCATCGTGGCGATATCGCCTGTGTAGCACCAGCCGTCGCGAAGCGTTTTCGCCGTCTCATCCGGCCGGTCCTTGTAGCCGAGCATCACCTGGGGTCCCTTGATGATCAGCTCGCCCCGCTCACCCACGGGAACGTCCGTCACCTCGTCCTCCAGATCCACGATCCGCGCCAGTGTGTCGGAGATCGGAAGGCCGATGCTCCCCACCTTCCGGGCCCCGCCGGCGAACGGGTTGATATGGGTCGCGGGCGTCGTCTCCGTCATTCCGAAGCCCTCGACGATCACCGCCCCTGTCGCCTTCTCGAAGTCATGGATCACTTCCACCGGCAGCGGCGCGCTCCCGGAGAAGGCCCCCTTGATGCAGCTCATGTTGGTCTTCTTCAGATCGGGATGGTTCAGCATCCCGATGTACATCGTCGGCACCAGCGGCGTAAAGGTCGGGCAGAAGTTCCGGATGGCCTCCAAGAGGGGCCCCGGCTGGGGCCGGGGAACCAGGACCTGCGCCCATCCTTTATAAATGGTGTAATTCATGACGAGGGAGAGGCCGAAGACATGGAAGTAAGGGAGCGCGCCGAGAATGATCTCCCCGCCGTTGCCGAATTTTGGGAACCACGCCTCGATCTGCTGGACCTGTTTGCTCAGGTTGGCGTGGGTCAGCATGACCCCCTTGGAGACCCCGGTCGTCCCGCCGGTGTATTGATACATGGCGACGTCTTCGATACCGAACTTCACCGCCGGCGGACGGGGATCGTGTTTCTGCAGGCACGCTTTCCAGTTATAGAGATCCGGGGCCGCCTTGACCTCGCCGAAGGGGTACTTCTTGAGCCACTTCCCTAAAATGCGCTTGACGGCGGGCAGGTCATCCCCGATGCAGGTAGTAACGATCTGCTTGATCTTCGTTCGAGGCCTGAGATCGATCATCCTGTTTCCGAGGACATCGAGGGTAATCAGGACCTTGGCGCCGGAATCGTTGAACTGGTGTTCCAACTCCGGATCCGAATAGAGAGGATTATTCATTACGGTGATCGCCCCGATCTTCAGGATCGCGTAATAGGCCGCGACACAGGGGATGATGTTGGGCAGGAGGATCGCTACGGCATCCCCTTTCTTGATCCCGAAATCGGTTAGGCAGGAGGCAAAACGATCCACCATGTCCTTTAACTGTCCATAGTTGACAATCGTCCCTTGAAAAATCACGGCCGGTTTGTCGGCAAACTGTTTTACCGTCCGCTCCAGGATATCCGGCATGCAGATCTCTTCGTACTTGATGAATTCCGGTACGCCTTTTTCGTAGGACTTCAGCCACGGTTTTTCCATGTACCTCGTTTCAGTCATAATCGTTCAATCTCCACTCTTTTTTATCACTGCTCAGGCACATGGGCTGAAGGCTGGTGTACCCCGAAAGACTTCCATCTTCAATGTATTCGCCCGACCCGCACCCTTCTTACCGGTCTGTCGATGAAACGGCCTTTGGATCAGGGGGCCGGGGGCGCCGCACAGACTTCCGCCACGGGCCGTTCCTCCTCCAGATCCATGGCCCGCCAGACGATCTCCGCGATGTCGAGGGCGGCCATGGTCTCCTCCTTCTTGCGGTCCTTGATCCCGTCGGAGAGCATGGTGAGGCAGAAGGGACAACCCACGGCGATCGTCCCGGCCCCTGCGGCGATGGCCTGATCCGTCCGCATGTTGTTGATCCGCTCGCCGATGTCTTCCTCCATCCACATCCTCGCCCCGCCGGCGCCGCAACAGAAGCTCTTGGCGAAATTCCGCTCCAGCTCCGTGAGTTTCAGACCGGGAACGGCCCTGAGTATCCGACGGGGCTGATCGTAGATCCCGTTGTAACGGCCGAGGAAACAGGAGTCATGGTAGGTGAACACCCCCTCCACCGGTTTTTTGAGTACGATTTTCCCCTCGGCGATCAGATCGGCGATGATCTCCGTATGGTGATAGACCTCGAACTCCCCGCCGAAATTCGGATAATCCTTCTTCAAGGCGTTGTAGCCGTGGGGACAGGTCGTGATGATCTTTCTGACATGGTAGCCCTTCATCACTTCGATGTTCGCCTGGGCGAGGGTCTGGTAGAGGTATTCGTTTCCGCCCCGCATGGCCGAATCGCCGCAGCACCCCTCCTCTGTCCCGAGGATGCCGAAGCTGATTCCAGCCGCTTTGAGGATCTTCGCAAAGGCCGAGGAGACCTTCTTCCCGCGGTCGTCGAACGACCCGGAGCAGCCCACGTAAAAGAGATACTCCACAGCGGGTTCTTCGGCCAGCGTCTTGATGCCGAGGTCTTTCGCCCAGTCCGCCCGGAGGTGGGCGCCGATGCCCCAGGGGTTGGAATTGTTCTCCATGTTCCGGAAAGTGAGCTGGAGCTCGGGGGCAAAATCCGCCTCGGTGAGGACCTTATACTGCCGCATTCCGATGATCTTGGGGACGTGTTCGATCGAGGCCGAGCAGTTCTCCGTGCAGTACAGGCAGTTTGTACAGGCCCAGAGTTCATGAAGATCGATCACCTCGCCGACCATTGCCTTCTCGACCGGCGCCGCCCCGGTCGCAATCCTTCTCCCCATACGGTCGACAACGGCATCTATGCGGTCGAGGGCCTTGAAAATGATGCTCTTGCCACCGGTGTCCCCAGGTCCCGTCGCGGCGTTGTTCACAGCGCGCTTCGCCGCCGCCGCTGCCGACGCCTGCATCAGCCAGTAGGTCTTCAGGTCCTGGATCAGTTTCTTCGGCGAGAGGGGTTTCCCGGAAAGATAGGCCGGGCAACCGTCCTGGCAACGCCCGCAACGCGTGCAGGCGTCGGAATCGAAGATCTGCTTTTTCGTGAACTCCTCAAGTTTTCCCACACCGAAGGTCTCAGCGGTTTCAAAATCCCCGATGGGTTCATTGTACCCCGCAGGTTTGAGGGAAACCAAAAAATGGTTGACGGGGGTGGTGATGATGTGCAGCAGCCGGGAATAGGGGATATAGGCGATAAAACCGAGCGACAGAAAGGTGTGGGTCCACCAGGTCGCCTTGTGGAGGAGTTTCGCCTGCCCCGGTTCGATGCCCGCGAAGACCTTAGCAAGCATCCAGCCCCCGAAGGACCAGACCTCCCAGGGGGGGGCGGTCACACGGAGCCGGAGGGCCTCGATCATGAAACCGGTCACGATGATCCCCAAAAGGAGGAGGAGCACGACCGCGTCATCCGGGGTGTTGTCCGGCTTTCCCTGATAGCCGAGGCCTTCGGGCCGCCGGATGTAGCGCCGGTATATCGCCAGGAGCACGCCGACCAGGACAAACAGGCCGAAGAGTTCCATCAGGAAGGAGAAGACGAGGTAGAACGTCCCCCGGAGGAAGACCCAGCCGAGGGGTTCCGCGATGTGAAACTCCGTGGCGTCGAAAGCCGCCCCGAAGATCAGGACAAAAAACCCGAAGAAGATGAGCCCGTGCATGATCCCGGGATAGGGTTCCCGGAAGGTTTTCACCTGGAGGAAGCCGTTGATCAGGAGCGCTTTTATCCGCTCCGGGAGGCGGTCCAGAGGCGTCTCGGGTTTGCCGAGGGCGGCCCACAGCCGCCACCGCCGGTAGACGCCGTAAGCAAAGATGAGAAGAGCAACAGCTGTGAAGGTAAAAAGGAAGGGCTCAAAGGTCTCGGCATTCCAGAACACCTGCCTGCCCTCATTTCCGACTGAGAATGGGATGTGCTCCATAACCCCTCCAGATGAGAATGGCGATATGGGGTAAATTAGGTAAATAGGGACAGCGCCCTTTTAAAAATTAGGGCGCTGTCCCTATTTATTCTATTATTTTAGGCCAGCAGTTTCTTGCACTCTTTTGCGAATTCCGGAACGACCTTGAAGAGGTCGTCCACGACGCCGTAATCCGCTTTGGTAAAGATGGGGGCCTCGGCATCCTTGTTGATGGCCACGATAAATTTCGAGGAGCTCATCCCTGCCAGATGCTGAATGGCGCCGGAGATGCCGCAGGCGATGTAGAGGTTCGGCGAGACGATCTTTCCGGTCTGGCCCACCTGGTCCGTCTGGGGTCGCCAGCCTGCATCCACTGCGGCGCGGGAGGCGCCGACGGTGGCCCCGAGGACAGCCGCCAGTTCCTCCAGGATGGCGTATCCTTCCGGACCCTTCATGCCGCGCCCGCCGGAAACGACGATGTTGGCCTCCGTCAGGTCCACCTTGCCGCTTGTATCCTTCTGGATCTCGAGGACCTTCGTCTTGAGTTGACCCGCATCGAGGGCGGGGTCGAATTTCACCACCGCCCCGGCTTTGGGATTTTCAACGGCAGCAAAGACGTTCGGCCGGAGCGTCGCCATCTGCGGGAAGGAGGAGATCGCGATCTCGCCGAAGCATTTGCCCGCATACATCGGCCGGATGGCCAGGAGCTTGCCGTCGGCGATCTTCACGTCCGTGCAGTCCGTCGCCAAACCCGTCGCGAACTTTCCCACCAGGCGGCCGGAGAGGTCCTTTCCCTGGGTGGAGGCGCCCAGGAGCAGGATAGCCGGATCATTCTCTTTCACCACCTTGGCCACCGCCATCGCATGGGCATCCGTTGTATAGGGTTCGAGGGCAGGGTTGTCCGCCACGAAAACTTTATCGACACCGTATTTGCCCAGCTGCCCGGCGATCCCTTCGATCCCCGAGCCGCAGAGGACGGCGCATACCTCTTCGCCAAGCTGGTCGGCCAGCTTCCGGGCGGTGCTTGCCAGTTCAAAACTGATCTTGCGGAGCGCGCCGTCCCGCTGTTCTGCAACGATCCATACACCCTTTGCCATATTCATATCCTCCATCATTCAACGAGCATTATTCGATGAGCGGCTTCGCATTCAGATCACCTTCGCCTCTTCCCTGAGCAGCTTCGCCAGCTCCGCGGCCTTCCCCTCGGGAGTGTCGTCCGCGCAGATGATCTTCCCTGCGGCCCTCGCCGGAGGCGGGACAAATCTGACCACTCTGGCCTTCCTGTCCGTGGACACGCCCAGCGCACCGGCATCCTTCACATCCACGGGTTTCTTTTTCGCTTTCATGATCCCGGGGAGAGACGCGTAGCGCGGTTCGTTGAGCCCCTTCTGCGCCGTCACAACGCAGGGAAACGGGCACTCAATCAGAAGCTGGGCCCCTTCGATGGGCCGGATGACCTTGACGGAGTTTCCCGCGAATTCCAATTTGGTTACAACGGTCACCTGGGGGATCTCCAGCAGTTCGGCCAGTACGGCGCCCACCTGGGCCGAATCGTCGTCAATGGCACGCTGACCGCAGAAGACAATGTCGTGGGGAATCCCCTTGATGGCCGCCGCCAGAGCCGACGCCGTGGTGTAGGCATCCGCTCCGTCGAAGGCCGGATCGCTGATATGGATCCCTTTGTCGGCGCCCATCGCCAGGGCCGTCCGGATCGTTTCCATGGCCCTTGCCGGCCCGACACAGACAATGGTCACCTCGCCTCCGTTTTTCTCCTTCAGCCGCAGGGCCTCTTCCACACCGAACTCATCATAGGGATTCATCACCCACTTGATACCGCCCTCCTCGATACCCGAGCCGTCGGGCTTTACCTTGATTTGGGCTTCCGTGTCCGGAACCTGCTTTACGCACGCAACAATATTCACCTTTTCCTCCTTCCCGGATGCACGTCAGCCAAGGTATCTCTGATCGGCATAAAAACGTGCATCCTCTATAGATAAAGTCTCTGGCCGCTCGCGTTGTTGTAATAGAACATGTACCGCACTTTACCGTATGATCCAAGGGTCATCCCGGCGACCCCTCCGCCCCCCCGCGTTCGGGGGGGGCCGGAATCTCTTTCCCGCCCTTTGTAATCTACATCCAGAAAGCACAAAAGGGAAAGGATTTTTTCACAGCCTGTTCCTGACGAGATCCGCCACCACCGACGGATCGGCCAGTGTGCTCGTATCGCCGAGATTGTCGACATCGTTCGCGGCCACTTTTTTGAGGATGCGCCGCATGATCTTGCCGCTTCGCGTCTTGGGGAGACCATCCGCCCACTGGATTTTTTCCGGGGTGGCGATGGGACCGATGCTGCTGCGGACATGCGCCACGAGTTCCTTCTTGAGCGCGTCGGATTTCTCCACCCCGGTGTTGAGCGTCACGTAGGCATAAATCGATTGGCCCTTGATCTCATGGGGGTAGCCGACGACCGCGGATTCCGCCACCTTTTCATGGGAGTTGAGGGCCGCCTCGACCTCGGCGGTCCCCATGCGGTGGCCGGAGACGTTGATGACGTCATCGATGCGGCCGGTGATCCGGTAGTAGCCGTCGCTGTCGCGGAGCGCCCCGTCGCCGGCGAAGTAATAGCCGGGGAAAGGTTCGAAATAGGTCTCTTCGTATTTTTTGTGATCCTTGTAAATCGTCCGGGTGAAACCGGGCCAGGCGCGCTTGATGCAAAGGGCGCCGCGTCCGACCAGTTCCTTGACCTCCGCACCGGTCGTGTCGTCCACGAGGCAAGGGACAACCCCCATGATCGGCAGCGTCGCCAGCGCCGGCTTGATGGGAATCGCGCCGGGGAGCGGCAGGATCATGAAACCGCCCGTCTCGGTCTGCCACCAGGTGTCGACGATCGGACACTGGTTGCGGCCGATCACGCTGTAATACCAGTGCCAGGCCTCCGGATTCAGGGGTTCGCCCACGGAGCCGAGGATC
>PNOO01000137.1 GCA_013824905.1 Syntrophus sp. (in: bacteria)
GTCGATTTCGACGAGCTGACCAAGATCGGCTCGATGATGGGCTCCGGCGGCATGATCGTCATGGACGAGCGCAACTGCATGGTCGACGTGGCCAAGTACTTCACGAACTTTCTGGTCAGCGAATCCTGCGGCAAGTGCGTCCCCTGTCGCGAAGGGGTCCGGCGCATGCGGGACATCCTGGTGGATATCGCGGATGGAAAGGGGAGGGAAGGGGACGTCGAACTCCTCGAGACGATGTCCAAGGCCATCATCGACGGCGCCCTCTGCGCCCTGGGGAACAGCGCTCCGAATCCCGTTCTCAGCACGATCCGTCATTTCCGCGACGAGTATAAGGCGCATATCGAGGATAAGCGCTGTCCTGCCGGGGTGTGCAAGGCCCTGATCACCTACAGCGTGGACGCGGAGAAGTGCACGGGCTGTATGGTCTGCAGCAAGGTCTGCCCCACGGGGGCGGCGAGCGGCGAGCGGAAGAAGGTCCACGCCATCGATGCGGCGCTGTGCACGAAATGCGGCGCCTGCAGGGAAAGCTGTAAATTTGATGCTATCATCGTGAGGTAAAGGGTGAAAAATGATCAATCTGACGATAGACAATAAGAAGATCGAAGCGGAGGCCGGGCAGACCCTACTGGAAGTCGCCCGGGAGAACGGCATCGTCATCCCGACCCTGTGTTCCCACGAGTCCCTCGACCCCTCGGGGGCATGCCGTCTTTGTGTCGTTGAGGCCAAGCAAGGGAAGAGGACGCGCATCGTCACGTCCTGCCTCTACCCCGTTGCCGAAGGCCTGATTGTGGATACGAAGAGCGAGCGGGTCATGGAGGTCCGCCGCCTCGTCCTCCAGCTCCTGCTGGCGCGCTGCCCCGAGTCGGAGCAGCTCAAGGAGATGGCCGAGGAGATGGGTGTTGCACCCGAGCCTCGGTTCACGCCGGATAAGGACAACGTGAAATGCATCCTCTGCCGGATGTGCGTGCGGACCTGCGAGAAGGTCGTCGGGGTCAGCGCGATCGGCTTCTCCTACCGGGGGACGGAAAAGAACGTTTGCACCCCCTTCAAGGAGGAATCGATGACCTGCATCGGCTGCGGCGCCTGTGCGTATGTCTGCCCCACGGGCCATATCGAGATGGAGACCACCGATACAGGCGATACGCGGACGATCTGGGGCCGGACCTTCAAGATGAAGACCTGCAAGATCTGCGGACGCTACTTCGCCCCCGAGGATCAGCTGGCCTATATCAGCAAGAAAACGGAGGTACCGGTGGAGGACCTGGCGGTCTGCATCAGCTGCCGCTAATGGGGATAACACCTTAAGCACCCGCTGAGCACCCAAAGAGAAAGCCCCTGTGATCGGAGAGATCACCGGGGCTTCTTGCATTCAAGAAATGGGAAACGCGTTTGAAGGTCTTTTCATCTCCCTGCGATTCGAGGATACAGGGTACAGCGTCATCAATGCCTTCCTTCTGCCGTTTACCCCGTGAGACGTTGCCATATAGGATTTTGCACGCACATTTTCGTGCACAGCATGATCGACGCTATTATAAGAAGCGTGCAAAATCCGGTTTAATTGACCGCCTTAAAGGCTGAATTCCAGGCGCGATCATGGGTGTCTCGAGCGTGACCTGTTCCATGAACTCCAGCGGATGATAATCCTTTTTCCTTCTAACAGATAATTGACCGGTAGTGTGGGGCATGGCCCCTCTTTCCCAAATATTACTGCGCGGATTTTAGTGCATGAAAAATTCCCTCAGCGATGATTTTGTGTCCCAACGCATTCGGGTGGGAACAATCAAACCATAGCCAGGGTTTGTTAAGAATAAGCGGGCGAAAATCAAGCGAATGAGGAAACAATGAACCGAAAGATTCGATTTCTTTCAAACGCTGTGGAGTCATTCCAAACTCTTCTCGCTCGGGAATATATAGAAAAACGACCTGAAAATGAAACTGTTCGCCCAATTGCTTTAGTTCCAAAAGTTGATGCTTGATCTCTTGATGCCGATTCGGATAATCCGTTAAAGGAATCCATTGTGCGAACCATTTGGTCAGGAGTTGGTTGAGGCGAAAGAAAATATTAGAATGATCAAGCAGAAACTTATATGCCCCTGCCGGTCGGCAAAAAACTTTTGTCGGGACTTTTTGATAAAAGTAATATTTTTCTCTTTGGTCTGTTTTAATGGGCCTAATGTAATCGTTGTTGTTGAATTGCAAGAAAACGATATCGGGTACAAATTCTTTCTTATTTAATGCGCGCCTGAGAACTTCAAGTTCATGTTCGGTGTTGTAACCCGGAGCGGCCATGATTGATATCCTGGTATTGGGAATCAACCGTCGCAGCTGTTCAGGATAGGTTTCGTTTTGTTGAACTCCCAGGCCGAAGGTAACAGAATCGCCGATAAATAGCAGATTTAAACGTCCTGGTTCAGACAAGTCGTCACCGAGAAATCCTGTTGCGTTGGTTTGAAAAGACGCGTTCCACCAGAAGTGATGCGATGTGTTGGGGGCCATGAGGTAGGGGGGATTGGCCTGATGCGTTAAATGGAAGAAGCGGATTTCTCGTATTTCGTGGGTTTGTTCGTAGATCTTTAATTTTTGAGAGTTGTATAGAAAATAATCGTTGCTAAGAATCCATTCACCCACAGAAATTGAGATGGTCACCGTGCTCGTCAGGAGCAGTACGTGAAGCAAGACTTGCCTGATCCGTGATTTTGACATAGATGTGATATTTAATAAGATATTGCTTTCTACGGATGAAAGTATAGGAGGGCTGTTTTTGCCTGTCAAGGAGTATTTTGCATCCGAAAAGCAGGGCTGGCGATGTGGTTGCCGCAGAAGACGTGGAATCTGGAATGCCTCCATGTGGAGAGCATGGCGATCATCTCCTTTGCGATCTTTCCCTTATTCAGGAGCATCTTGAATACCTTGTGTTGGAAGATGGCCTCCAGCTTTTTCAACTCCAGGGGCGGGGCGACACGGAACATGCCCTTGTTGCCGTAGAAACAGCCGTCCGTGACGAAAATATGGCAGTGAGGATTGAATCCGAGGAAATCGCCGAAGGTCTGCATGGCGATGACGGCGCCGGGGATGGGATCATTTTCGGGAGGCTGAAGACAAAATGCCGGTGGGGAACCTTCTTGAGTACATCGATGCACAGCCATTCCCCGAATTCCACTACGCGTTTCTGATGACAGGGGCGATACGCGGACGATCTGGGGCCGGACCTTCAAGATGAAGACCTGCAAGGTCTGTGGACGCTACTTCGCCCCCGAGGATCAGCTGGCCTATATCAGCAAGAAAACGGAGGTACCGGTGGAGGACCTGGCGGTCTGCATCAGTTGCCGCTAACAGGGATAACACCCAAGGCCCTCAAGGAGCATTCAAAAAGAAAGCCCCTGTGATCGAAGAGATCACCGGGGCTTCTTGCCATTCATGACATGAGGACCGTGTGACTTAACCGGCAGGGGTGCCCGTCAGGAACCGGTTGTATGTCTTGATGGCGCAAAGCTCTCCGCACATCGTGCAGACATCCCTGTCTTTGTCCTCGGTAAGGCATCTGACCCGTCTGGCCTTCGCCGGATCGATGGACAGCCGGAACATCGTCTCCCAATCGAAACTTCTCCTGGCCCGGGACATCTTTTTATTTCTGTCCCACGTCCCCTTGACCCCCTTCTCCAGATCGCCGATATGGGCCGCGATACACGAGGCGATCACCCCCTCATGGACGTCCTGAACGGTGGGCAGGCCCAGATGCTCGGCCGGCGTCACGTAACAGAGGAAATCAGCGCCGTTGGCCGCTGCGATCGCACCGCCGATCGCCCCGACGATGTGGTCATAGCCCGGGGCAATATCCGTGGGCAGAGGTCCCAGCACGTAATACGGCGCGTCGTTGCAGAGGCGCTTCTGGAGCTTCATATCCGCGGCGATGCGATTCAGAGGGACGTGGCCCGGTCCCTCCACCATCACCTGGACCCCCGCCTGTCTTGCCCTGTCCACCAGCTCCCCGAGAACGATCAGTTCGCTGAGCTGAGCCCGATCTTCCGCATCGCATATCGACCCCGGCCTCAGCCCGTCCCCAAGGGAAAGCGTGACATCATGCTTGCGGGCGATCGTCAGCAGGCGGTCATAATGCTCGTAGAGGGGGTTTTCGCGCTCATGGAGCTTCATCCATTCCGCCATCAGGCTTCCGCCGCGGGAAACCATCCCCATGATCCGGTCGCTCTTCTCGAGAATGGGCAGGGTTCGGGTCGAAATGCCGCAGTGGAGGGTCATGAAATCGACGCCCATACGGGCCTCGTGTTCGATGTCTTCAAAGATGGAATCCTCTGTGAGATCTTTGCAGGTCAGGCCGCCGGCGAAGAGCCGGCTGATGGAACGGTAGATAGGCACCGTGCCGATCATGACGGAGGAGTGCTCGATCATTCCAGCAAGAATGGCGTCGATGTCGCCTCCCGTGGAGAGGTCCATGACCGCATCGGCCCCGGCTTCGATCGCCACGCGTAATTTTTCGAGTTCTTCCGCAAGGAGGGCATGGCTTGTCGAAGTCCCGATATTGGCGTTGATTTTTGTCGAAAGTCCCATGCCGATCGCCCTGGCTTCAAAGGCGTGCGACTCGTTTTTCGGGATCACCACGGAGCCTGCCGCCACTTTGCAGAGCAATTCCTCCGGGGTTATGCCGTCGTAGGTTGCCGCCTGCACCATTTCCGGCGTGATTTTTCCTTTTTTTGCCGATTCAAGTTGCGTCATGTTCCCCATCTCCTTTCAAAGCACAAAGGCCGCCTCCTTTAAGGGAAGCGGCCTTAATGCATTTTGCACTTCGGCTCATTTCCCTACGCAGGCATTACCCTGATCAGGTCGGTAAAGGGTCACCGGGATTCCGGCATCTCAGTCCAAAAGGACACCCCTAACGAGCGATTAAAGCGTATGATACAAGATTGTCGTTGTCAAGATGATTTAATATTTTAAACATAAACCAGGAGCGTTTTACTACTTATGAATCCCTGTCGCCTGTCCTAATAACCCAAACCACCTCTCTGGGCAGTGGCGCCGCCCTTCAGAACGATTTTATCCTTCAGGATGGCCTGGATTTGCAGAAAGATTTCCAGATCCCACAGAAAAAGCTCCATTCTGGCCAGACTGTTGAATTTGAGTTGCTCCAGACGCTCCGTTAGTGTGTCGCGGTCAAAACACTTTCGGTCATGTATCAGGGCATTATCGTCAAAGTTCATTTACTCAATCCGCTTTCTCAGGTTATTGACAAATTCCATCGCGGCGTCCGTAATGGCATCGTGCTCCACGATATACCGGATATCCTGCTGGATATTTCTGCGTGAAGCGATCTTAACCATCCGTTTTGTATTCAGGGACATTCTCCGTCTCATGTTGAGGTAAATCCTGACCAGCTCTTGAATCGAAAGGGGATAGTCTCTCCGGCTGACTTCATAATAGAGATCGACAAAAGCCTTTTCAAAAGAGGCCAGGCCATTGGCTGCATAGGCAAATTCCTGCGTGGGGATCAGCAGGGCAAGCTCGCCCACGGAAGACATTCGCCGGATAGCTGAGTAGTCTTGGATATGGGTATAGGGGACAACGTCGACTTTATTCCTTGAAAGAATTTCGGCGACCTCATCCGCGTCGGATTTCCCCGCGAATAGGAGAACGGGATAGGTCTCAGGGACGTGATCCATGAATACCGTCAGGATGTCCAGGCCGGAGATGAAGAAATCATGCCCGGTTTCCCCGAGGACGTTGAGTATCCTGCTCGCCAGCGTCGAGAGGATCGGCTGGACCGATTCTGCTCCTCTGTTTTGAAAGGAGTACAGGCCCTGTCCGGTACGGGAAATATAGCCGTTCTGTGTGAGCTTATGCAGGGTCCAGTAAAGCGTTGATTGCTTTTCCTGCAGAACGGATGCGGCATCGGAAATGGTAAAGTCGGGCTTGTCCTGGAACCGTTCCCGGAGAAGCGCGGCCTTATCTTCCAAATTCAGCCTGCCTATTAAATTCAATAAGTCTTTTGTCTTGCCCATCCCTGCACTCCCGGCTGTTTCATGGCACAGAAAAACTAAGAAGTTAACAATAAAAAGTCGCAAATATCATCTTTGCGACTTTTTATTAATCGGTTATGCCCTGCGGTCTCTGCCGCAGGGTTACCGAATAGATTGGGTCTTGAGTCTCTTCCCAAGGGTTAATACTATTTATTAGGAAGAATTGCCTGCCTCCCATTGCCACACCCTGTTTCGCACCTGTGTATTTCCAAAGTCACAGCACCTACCATCGCCCCTAAAAGATGTTCCCGCAAATCCGCTGTTACAGAAGCGGAAGCGGGAAAGGAAAGGGGCTCAGATCTGGAAAAGGTAGGGGACGACATGTTCGGCGCGGCGGCGGTTTCAAGACAGACTGCATTGAGACCTTCAGCGAGCAGAACACAATCTCCGCGATCTACAGATCTTATATGACTTCCTCTTTGCAGCACCTAAACGAGGCAGAAAGAGAGTTTTCGCAAGTATGCAAAAACCGGATGGTCCTTTTAAAATATTTGTCGGTTAAGCCGATATATTATATCTTCCCGCAAGGGACACATTTCTGATAGAATCAATCCCTAATGGATTTTGAAAACCGGCTCCGGAAAAGGGGTTATT